>JBAYGV010000094.1:0-4929 GCA_041666445.1 Candidatus Micrarchaeia archaeon
AAATCTGTTTTCTCCCTTCTTTTATTCCAAATTCCCGCTCCCCAATATCGCAGAATAATTCATCCGCAAATTCCCTTGCCTGCGATTTTTCGGGATTTCTTCCGCTGATAAGCCCTTCCCGCAATATTCCTTTTGCATTTGCAGGGCTGGCTATATGGTAAACAGGAACAAGAGTTTTTCTACGGAATATATTGCACATGCAATTGATTAGATATACATACGACCATTTAAAAATACTTGTTAGAAAATAAACGATAATGGCGTCAATCCTAATGCTTTCAGAAGGTCATGTTCCTATACAGCTTACTTTCGGAGCTGGGGACGTAGGCCTGAAATCCCGCCGTCTGCGAGCGATTAGGGAAGCAGCAGTAAAGGCCGGTTTTTATTATCCAGACCAACTTTCATTCACTCCTAAATTCTTCGAGCGTTTTTTATGGGAATGCGGTGCGACAAAAACAAAACTTCCGCATGAATCTAAAGTTAGGATATTTGCTGGAAATTTTACTGATGAAGAAATAAAGGAAATCACTCGGGCTGTCCTTTCATTCACCCCCATGCTAAGGAATCACCTTCTTGTCCGTTCTGATGAGTGCAGCGCAGGGGTTGGTTTTTCACACACTGGGCCTGCAACAATGGACTATAATCTTTCCCATGAAAAAGCCGGAGTCGATAAAATCGAACCAATGCTGCCATTCATTCTTGCTCACATGAAAAAAATATTGGCTCAGGATTATTCACGTAATATGCTTGCCCTCAGGTCCAGGCAAAATTTATCTGAAAATTCCGGAGTGATGCTAATGCCGCTCTATGGGGAACATCGGGACGGTTTGGTTGCCCCGGTTTTATCATTCAATATTATGGGTTCTGCCGAAGGCCAAAAAATATGTTCTGTTGGCGCAGGGTTCGGAGGTGCAAATAAACGTTATGCGGAATTTACGGCAGCTCGACTTATCGACAATTTTATTTTTGAATCTCTTGATCCGTTGGATTTAAGGGGTTGGGATGCAGTTTCAATCCATAATTCGAGAGTCATTTCTGACAATTGGTCACCTAATCTGGGGCCGGTTATGAGATATTATCCGCTGGAGCAGGCCAATGGGACTTCTTTGGAAAATCTTGTTAACAATTTCTTTGCTATCGCGGGTCCGCATTATATTGAAGTTATACGAACCGATTGGATACGCCCAACATATATTTTAGTTCAAGCTTCCCCCTTTTCTAATCAAAAACTCGAGCCTCCGGTGCCCAGTCCAGGTTCATTAGTTATCAATACGACTCACGCGGTTGGAACAAAAATAGCTAACGCAGATAGGGTCCATTATCTCCCTTCTGCTGGTGAAGTTGCGGCCATACCTCAAATGAAGTTTAATTCTGCTAACTCGGGGTATATCGCAATTGTCAGGGCGAGGTCTGCAACCATATTTGATGAAAACTTTTCCCCAGCTGACTTTTCAAACGCAGCCGGAATTGTGCTCGTAATTAATGAGATGGAATATTCGTTTGCATCCCACCTTGGCGGCGGCTATAAGGAATTGGGAATACCTATAATTGCAATTCGCTATCTTGATGGTGATTTGAAGAGTTCATTGGAAGCTAATCCTGACCAGCCTCTTAACTGCGTTATTTTCGCAGACGAATTGAATGGGAGGGGTTCGTTGGAAGTGAAAAGATAATCACCTTATTTTTTCCACATCTGCTTCTGGTATCTCCAGTACAATGCTCATCGGCCTTAATAGCGGAACATCTAGAACTATTCTCTGCCTCTCTACTCCGTCCGGAGCGGCACACCTAAGGATGGTTCCAACATATTGTTCTGAACCTACTGTTTGACTTCTCATCCGTATCCCTTCGGTGTATGCTGATTTTTCTTCCCAATCGCCATATTCCCTTCCAAATGGGACAGTTGTTTCCGAATCAATGGAATGCAGCCCTGCCATGCCACGTAAAATATTTCCAAACGCGTTGCAGCGTTTTAGATCCAATTTCAACGTTCCTCCGTCCACATCTTCCATTCTCAATCCCATCTGTAAAATTATTGAATCTGCCTTTAACCCGCCCATTAGTCCTTGCGGGATTACACACGTCAATGCATTTCCTTTTATACTTTCTCCAAAAGGCATGCCTTCGCGTTCATATGCAATCCAAACATCCGTTGGAAATCCTGCATATGCATACTCCCTCCAGAATCTGACCGATTGTTCCGGAACTCTTCCCCAAAACAAGCTGTCGCCCATAAGGAGATAATCGGCAGTTGCAGGGCTTATGATCCTCAAGCTAGTGCCTCTTTGCTTATTTAGCCCATCTAGTTCTCCCAATGCGTCCAGAAGCGGCATCTGGAATGGTTTTCCACCCTTCCCAAGTTTTCCAACATATACCTCTTTTCCACGAAAATCAAATTTGCTTACCCCTATGATTTCGATCAATCCGTTTCCCACAAATATCACCATTTTATGATTTGTTTTGGTCTATATATTAATTTTAACCCGAAAAAATGGATTATTTCTACAATAAAAACCGCGAATAACCTAAATAATGGAAAATTATTCCAAAAATAGAAATATTTTAATACTTAAGCTCCGAATATGGCTTATGAAATCTGAAGACGTAAGGCTAGATGACAAGGATTTTGCAGTACTGGATGCCTTAAGCAGGAATGCAAGGCAATCCATATTTCAGATGGCAAAAAAGTTGAACATTCCCCCTACTACTCTCCATAATCGCATACGCAAGCTTCGGGCCAATGGCGTAATCAAGAATTATTCCATTCAGGTGGACCGGGAAAAGATGGGGCAGAATATCTGTGCGCTTATTTTCTTGTATCTCGATAACAGCAAGCTTGAACCCACTTCTCGACATGGCGGGTTGGCAAGGCAATTAACCAAGCTTTCTAATGTAGATGAGGTTTTTGAAACGACTGGCGCCTGCGACATTATTGTTAAAGCCTATGGGTCTAGCATAAGGGACATTACTGATTTTGTAATAAATTCAGTACGTGAATTCAAGGGGGTAACAAAAACAGAAACCATTATCGCATTGTCCGAATTTAGGAAGTAAATACTTGCCGTCTGAAGGCGAATTTGCTTTAAACAACAACTTCGCACAAAACAACCGTTCCCTTGAATTCAGGATTGAACGTGGCATTGGACTTGCTGAATTTTGCCCGGAGCTGGACTTTTGTCCCTGGCTTGACTCCCCTCGCCCTCATGTCATTTTCCAGCCTTTCATAAAATGTATCCACAATCGTATTGTCCAAAATCGCTTTCACAACCGAAATCGGGACAGTGGTATTAAGGTCAATGGGCTTCATCATTTTCCTGTTGCCCTTCGTAATTACCTCGTAAAATAGCAATTCCACCCGCTCGTTCATTGCCGCCTGCTTTTCCAACCTTTTCATGTTTACCATAACAACCCTTTTTATTTATCGTGATTCTTGCTTTCAACTATACCCCTGTAAAGCATATAAATGGTGCGAATATCAAAACTCCGTCACCAATACCCAGCTGTTTAAAAATTCTATCCCCCCATCCATTTTCCAGCAGGTAAAAAAGGTGTTTTGCTGGATAAAAAGCTCCTACTCATAATCAACGGATTGGTTTCCATTGCGATAATGGCAGCGGTACTTTATTTTATCGGAGTGGATAAAATATTCAGTGAATTGCAGAACATAAACTATTTCTACATCCTCCTTTCCATTGTTTTCCTTCTGATTATGGACTGCGCAATGGCCTACCGGATTAAATTCATACTGGAAAGGAACAGCGTAAAAATCAGGTTCAGGGACAGTTTCATTTCCCACATGGTCGGGATGCTTTTATCGGATTTTACCCCTGCAAGGAGCGGATATTTTGCAACCGCCGCTACGCTGAGCTACAATTACAAGGTCCCATCTGACAAGGCAATGCTGGCTATCCTTGGTCCGCAGGCATTGGATTTCATAGTAAAAGTTGTTACTGGCACTGCGTGCATGATGTATATTAGCTGGTATGTATTGAAAATAAACGACGGCTGGTTCATTTTCCTTGGCGCAGCGTTAATGTCCTTGATGATTGTAGTCATGCTTCTTCTTCTCTTTTCCAAGCGTTTCCTGAAGCTCTTTTCTTTTTCAAAATCATTTCCACTAACTGAAAAAATTTATCATATGTTCGAGAAAATGCAGGAAAACTCCAGGATGCTGCTCGGAATAGTCCCCCAATTGCTTGTCCTTGTTTTCATATCCTGGACTGGCAAGGCAATTTCCTGGTATTTTGTTGCAAAATCATTGGGCATAACCCTTAATCTCGGTTTTCCGGAATTTTTATTCTATTACATGCTCCAGCCAACCGTTACCATATTGGAATTCATCCCATCGCCAACTTTGGCAGGCATCGGGTTAAGCGAGGGCGGGGGTGCAATGCTTCTTTCGGTATTGGGCGTTGCCCCGGCTAAAGCAGCATCATTCATATTCTTGACCAGAATAAAAACTACTTTCGTGAACTTAATCGCAGTCCCAGAAACCATACGCACTGCGGGTGCGTTGAAAAAGGACATATTCTAAGTCGGGCAGGTAGCCTATCTACGGGTAGGTATTTGGCACGTGCGGAAGTTTACCTTCACTATCTATATTCTTATCAAAAAAGTAGTCCTATAGGTATTCCTTCCTTCCTTGTCCCTTCCGAATAACTTTGAGCTCATTATTGCCTTGACCCGCCTGGTATGGAGGTCGGCAACCACCGCCTTGGAATTTCCAATATACATGTCTATCCCGCCATCCTTCTTCTCTTCGACTTTGCTTACAAAAGTCTTTTCCTTCAGCCTTTTTTCCATTGATGATGCGTACTGGCGAAGGCGTTCGATGTTGTCCCCGCGCAGCTGGACTATTGCTTCGTAATAGCCGCCGCACATGCGCGAGCAGTCCGGGCATATCCCGTTCTGTTTTTCAATCAGGAATTG
>JBAYGV010000095.1:0-4827 GCA_041666445.1 Candidatus Micrarchaeia archaeon
CAAGGTCAGGATTGACCCAGATGGGATGGGAAGGGCAAACGAAGCGCTTACAAGAAACGATGTCCGCGCATTGATAATGGATGGCGTAGTCTATAGGGCGGAAATCGAAGGCCGAAGGTCAAACAAGGACAAACGAAGGGGACGCGGCCACGGAAGCAGGAAAGGCTCTTCCAATGCAAGGACTCCAAGAAAGCAGACGTGGATGATGCATGTCCGCTCGCAGAGAAAATATCTTGCAGAAATGGTTGAAAGCGGCGAGATTCCAAAGGAGCACAAACGCTCGATCTACATGAAAATCAAGAGCGGCATATTCAAGAGCAGGAAGGCAATGCATATTTACCTGAACGAAAATGGCATGCTCAAGGAAAGCAAAAAGTGATTTGCTATTACACATATTGAAAATGTAAGGTGAAAATTTATGTCAAGAGCAACAAATCCGGTTTATACCGTTTATTTCCGAAGGAGGAGGGAAGGAAAAACAAATTTCGCCAAGAGGGCAGGCCTCATAAAAGGCGGAAAGCCCAGGATGGTTGTAAGAAAAAGCAACCGCGGGTTCATTATCCAGTTCGTGGAATACGACCAGATTGGGGACAAGATAATAGCATCTGCCAACAGGGCGAGCTTGAAAAAGAGCACCGGATGGCAGTCCAAGAGAAATTCGTACTCTGCCTATTTGTGCGGAATGCTGGCTGCAAGCTATGCGAAAAAGAAAAAGGTTTCTGATTTCGTTCTTGACATCGGCATGTACACGCCAAGCAAGGGAAGCGTTGTTTTCGCAGCGTTGAAGGGCGCGGTTGATGCGGGGCTGAAGACAACTTTCGACGAGAGCCTTGTGCCAAGCGAAAAGCTGTCTAACGTACCTGAAGCGCTGAAAGCGCAGTTTGAGCAGGCAAAGAAGAAAATCCTGGAATCATAATCATTATTTATTGGTGATACTTGTATGGCTGAAAAAATGAAAAGTTTTAGCAAGGAAGCATGGAATCCGAAAACCGAAATCGGCAAAAAGGTAAAGGCAGGGGAAATAACTTCCGTTGACCAGATTTTCGAGCTGGGCAGGCCTATTCTTGAGCCGGAAATAGTTGACGCGCTCATTCCGGAAGTTGAATTCGAAACCCTTTCGGTTGGAAGCACGCAACGTGTTACAGACTCGGGCAAAAGGAACCAATTCCGTGTAGTCGTAGTCATTGGGGACAAGAAAGGCCACGTCGGGCTTGGCGTAGGCAAGAGCGTTGAAATGGGCCCTGCCATAGATTATGCAACCCGCAATGCAAAGAAAAACATCATTTCTGTCCAGAAGGGATGCGGCAGCTGGGAATGCAAATGCGCGGTCCAGCATTCTCTTCCGAGAAAAACTGAAGGGAAGCAGGGAAGTACGGTTGTAACACTCAAGCCAGCGCCTCGGGGCCTTGGCCTTGCAGCGAATGATACGGTGAAAAAAGTGCTTTCAATGGCAGGCGTAAAAGATGTCTGGGGCTCGGTTCAGGGCGGAAGGAACCTTTACAACACTGCACTGGCGACGATAAAGTCGCTTGAGAATTTGAACAACATGAAGCCGTTGGCTTGATTAAAATTATATTTATTGATGAATGATTTGAGGTAATGATTATGGATGTTATCGGGATTGTAAGGATAAGGGGCGTGCGAAGCATGAAGCCCAAGTCAAAGAAAGTTCTCGAGCTTCTCAAGTTGGAGAGGCCGAACCATTGCGTGATTTATCACGTAACTCCGCAAAACATGGGCATGGTTAATATTGTCAAGGATTACGTTGCATACGGGCCAATCAGCGAGCAGGCGCTTGTCGCCCTTCTGGAAAAACGGGGGGAAAAAGGTTCAAAGATGCTGAACGAAGTGATGAAGCTTGAAGAAATGAAGGCAGCGGCAAAGGCAATATTCGGAGGCAAGAAGCTTGCAGAATTTGCAGACCCTGTTTTCCGTCTTCACCCGCCGCGAAGCGGCTACAAGAATATAAAAATGGCATTCCCGCTTGGAGACCTTGGCAAAAGGCCGGATATGGACGTTTTGCTGAAGAGGATGATGTAATTTCCTATTCCATCAAAAACTGGTGATATTTATGCCGAACAAAAGAAAAGCAACAAAGAAAAGCAAATTCCTGGGCCGAAGGCATTTCGGTGTAGGCAACTGCAAGAATAGGAGGGGAAGCGGAAACCGCGGTGGCCGCGGCAACGCAGGCATGTGCAAGCACAAAAACAGCTGGGCAACAGTATACGCGCCTGGCTATTTTGGAAAGCACGGCTTTGTTAGGCAATGCACTGTCAAATTGCCGGTAGCCCATCTTTACGAAATTGACCGAAAAGCGCTTCTTGGCAAGCTTGAAAAGAAGGGAGGCAAGTTCGCATTCTCATTTGAAGGGAAAGTCCTTTCAACCGGAGAAGTTACCCAGCCTTTGAGCGTATCTGCCTTTGCATGGAGCAAGGCGGTTGAAGAAAAATTAAAGGCAAAGGGCGGGGAAATCCTCAAGCTTGAGAGGCCGAAAACAGGAAAGGTTTCCAAGTCCGGGGTAAAAGCAAAGCCTGCTGCAACTCCGAAAGCTGCATAATAGCAAAACATTATGTTTTGCTAGCTAGCAAGTTGCAATAATATTTAAACTTTTGCCTTGCAACTTGCTATAATTTTTTTTATTTTTTTAAATTTTTAATATCGTCCGGAGCCAAACGGGCGAACATATATTTATAAATAAGTTCTGTCTATCCATTGAACTTATTAGGTTCAATTGATTTTATATCCGAGGTATTCTCATGGGCGTAATGGACGTACTACATTCAATTGCGAAAAAACTCCCGACAGTAAAGCCGCCGGAAAGGCCGCCATCAGTAAAAGAGAGGCTGATATGGACCGGGCTTGCAACAATATTATTCTTCATACTTTATCATGTTACGGTCTTGGGTGTAAATCCAAAATATGCAAGCATTGATTTTCTCCAGACAATAACGGCGAGCCGCGTGGGGAGTTTATTGACCACGGGCATCGGGCCGATTGTGCTTGCAAGCATTTTCCTCCAGCTCTTTGTCGGCGCAAAGCTCATTAACCTGGATCTGAGCAAAAAGGAAGACAAGGAAAAATTCCACGAAGTGCAAAAAATACTCGGAATCCTTCTTGCAGTTGTCGAAGCGGCAATATTCGTTTTCACTGCGCGCATGGAGCTAATCCCTATTTTCGGGAGCTTTACCCCCGCGTTTGTAATACTTCAAATTGCTTTAGGTTCAGTAATACTGATGTATCTTGACGAGATAATCTCCAAATACGGCATTGGAAGCGGAATCAGCCTTTTCATTGCGGCCGGTGTTTCCATGGCAATCATCGGAGGGGTCATCAATTTGATTTTTGCCCAGAATGGGATGATAGAAGCGATAACTGGAGGGGGCGCAGAAGCAATTCCAGGTGCATTGCTTGTGCTATTGCCATTCATCTTTACCATAATCGTGTTCATGGTAGTAGTTTATGCGGAAGGGATTAAGGTGGAAATCCCAATTTCCTATGAACGGGTCCGCGGCCTTGCGCCAAAGCTCCCGCTGAAATTTTTCTACGTATCCAATATTCCGGTCATATTTGCGAGCGCACTTTTGCTTAATGTGCAATTGTTCGGGGCGCTGATACTGCCGAAATCCGATGATTTGCTTTCAGCAAAAGGAAGCCTTCTGTCGTATATTGGGGTTGTGGATTCAAACAACCAGATTCGCGACGGATTGCTTTACCTGATAACTCCTATTTATGCAGGCGGGGGCACGGTAACTCACTGGAATTATATTACTACTGTAAGCACGCCCATATTCGGGATTCCTGAATGGGTCCATGCGTTGACATACATACTATTCTTAGCATTTGCATCAGTATTATTCGGCCTGTTTTGGGTTGAGACGTCGAATATGGATGCAGCCAGCATGGCAAAACAGCTGAATAACTCCGGCTTGCAAATACCTGGGTTCAGGAGGGATCCGAGAATGCTTGAGACAATACTTGGGAAATACATCTTCCCGCTTACTGTATTAGGGTCGTTTTGCGTAGGCGCGCTTGCAGGTGTTGCTGATTTGGTGGGCGCGCTTGGTACCGGGACAGGCATTTTGCTTACTGTCGGCATATTATACAAGATGTACGAGCAGATGGAGCAGATGAACGCATTTGAGCTCTATCCTGCGCTTGGGAATATGCTGTAAATTGCACTCGCACTGTTGTGCTCGTTAAGCTCGATAGTGTAGATTATTACTACCACCCACAAGCTACTATAGCAAACTGCGACACTCATGAACGACGCTTCGTTCATGGTGCCCATTGTTGCCCGGAAAAAGAGGCAACAATCGGGAAGTAATGCAAATAGAATGTTTTGAGTTTACTTCGGCAGTTTGCTAGGACGTAGGCCAAAAAAGTCGCATTACTTTTTTGGACTGCTATAGCCAATATTTTTTTATTTTTTTAATTTTTCTCGTTTGCTTTTTGGATTTTTCTTTTTTTCATCAATTTTTTTTATTTTTTGCATTTTTTTTATTTATTTTTGGCTTGTCCTCGATTTTTTACAAAACCTTTATAAATCTTATCCATGTAATTAATCCAGAATTTTTTTTAGTTGGGAGGAATTAAATTTATTTAGGGGGAGGTAGAGAATTCATGCTATTCGGGAGACGAGAATTATTTGTAGCGTTTTTCCTTGTATTATCGCTCTCGAGTTTTTCATTTGCTGAAACTATTTATGTCAACAGCACTGGTGCAGGAACATGCGTTCAGGGAACCAACTACTCAACAATCCAGGCTGCAGTTGATGCGGCATCTGCTGGAGATACTATTTTCGTATGCAACGACAATCCGAACAGAATA
>JBAYGV010000096.1:0-4826 GCA_041666445.1 Candidatus Micrarchaeia archaeon
AAATTTCTGGACGATTTTAAAGTCGGAGCTAACCTGCCCGGCCATTTCACTCAATATTTCGCCTCTGCTCTTTCTAGCAGTATCGATAAGCGTGTCGGCGTCTACACCTGCAGAACGCAAATTAAGATAAACACTATCATGGGCGGCATCCATTGCTTTTGTTGCACGATCGATTGAAGCAACTTCCCTTGAATCGCCAGATACTGCAGCAGCTGCAAGCAAATCTCCATTATACGCCAAAAGGCGTGCATCCCGGTTCAATATATTTTGAACAGTTTGGAAATACCTGTCCCTATCTGGGTTGGAATCCAAACCCTTTGAAGCATCCCAAACAGAGGTTACCTTATCTAATGAATTGTAAAACTCTGCATCAAATTTTGCAAGCTTAGAAAGCGCTTCGAAATAGAGCTGCTGGTTTCTTTCTGGATCGGAGATTGCCCTGTTCTTAGAGAGGTCGTCCCCGTATTGGATTGCCTGGGATATCTTTTGGAAAGCAGTTTGTGCGGCTGAAATTGCAGTAGAAACCCCAGCTTCATAGGTCCGCATTGCGGCAGGGTTTTCCTTTAACTGCTGTACCACAGGAGAAGCTCCAGGTTTTGGCGCTTCCATCTCGCTAGCCAATATTGCATTTCCTGCGTCAATCCTAAGTATTTTAAGCGCCTCTTCTGCTCTGGCATCAACCTTCAATTCAGGAGTATAAATGCACCCTGCATTTATTGACCCCATCGCTGCATTTGCAAGCAATTCAGATGTACGGAGTTCCACATCGTTCTTCAGCAAATGGGCGGAAAGCACATATTGCTGGTTTTCCTGCTGGGTTACGTTAGAATCTTTTCCGATTTGATCGCTAACCGCCAGGGTTGCATCATAGGCAGTATATGTATTCAATGCTGCAAGGGATTGAACGGCGGTCTGAGCGATATTTGTAAACGAATTCTTTTCAGCAAGATAGCCATTTGTTTCCTGAATCTTTGCTTTGACTTGCAATTGCTGGTCCTTGAAGTCCTGGTATTGGACAATGGCTTCTTGGGCTCCTTTTTGATGCTTGTCTATTTCAACTGCAAAATTTTGGTCCTTAACTGAAGAAGAATCGGTCAACAAAGACTGTTTTAGGATGGCAAGCGAATATTCCATAGCAATGGTGGCGGGTATTCTCTCGGATTTTTCCAAAGTTTTGGAAGATACCAAGTCAACTTGGCCCTTAACCGCATCTGCATTGACAAAACGATCCATATCCTGGATTAATTCCGCATTCAAACGAACCGCTTCTTGAGAACTGCCTTTCCCGGCACTGTTCAATTCGTCTAATTTAGCCTGATTAGATTCGATTCTGGCATTAATATCAGCAATAAGCACATTCAACTTGCCTACGAAAGACGTGGACAGTGGCGCAAGTTCGCCTTCATTTACAGATTCAACCAACCTCTGTTTTACTTCTTTTAGGCTACCATTAATTTCCTGCCTCTGCCGGTCAAGCTCAGCCAATCTGGCCTGGAAGAATTCTGTTTCTGCACCAGCACCGGACGATTCTACTTTTAATTTATCCTGCTGGTCATCCCTCTTCCTTTCAAGAGAAGCTATTTCTGCGGACAAACCAGAACCTGAAGCAAGCAAGAAATCCTTTTTGAGAGCGCTAATTTGGGCCTCATTTCCTTCCGATTGGATAATTTTAGCAAGAGTTGTTGCATCCTGGTCCAACACAGTGGACCTGACGGTCAATGAAGAAATATCTGCTCGAAGGCCCTCAGCTTTTGCGTTCAAAACTGCAAGTGAATCTAAATTCTCAGCTGGATGAAGCTTTTCTTGCGCAATTTCAGCAGTTACAGCTTTGAGTTCATCGGATTTAACTTTGACTTCCTGCGCTAGGTCTTCTTTTTGTCTTGGTATCTGCTCTATGTATTCTTCAACTTTCTTAGCAGCTACCCCCCCGCCGGCAAGCAAAGCTAGCCTTAGTTCCTGTTTATCTTTAATTTGCTCATCAAGCTTAGAAATTTCCTGGTTTAACGCGTCCACCCTCTTCTCATCAATTTCACCGAGTTTCAAGCGATCCAATTTGACTGCGAGCTCGTCACGTTGAACCCGTTTGCCCAGTTCATCATTTTCCTTAGCAATTCCAGAAGACAATGCAAACTCAGTTTTTGCTTCTTCAAGTTTTCCTTCACGTTTGTCGATGTCTTTTTGAAGAACAGCTATTTTAGTTTCCAAACTCCTAATTTGAGCAGGAGCAGAGCTTTCTTCTTTTCTAGCAGTCAACTCTGATAATTGCTGCTTCATGTCCGCAAGAGTCTCTTGTCTTTGGGACAAGTCAGCCTGCGAAGAAGCAATTGATTTTGCAGCTTCCAAATCTGCAGTTCGTGCATCAACCGTTTTCTTCAATTCAGCGCTTTGGGCAAGCAAATGGCTTATCTCGACTTTCAAATCCTCTGCTTTTGCACTTCCCTTAGGAGATGATTCAAGTTCGGCCTTAAGCTCGTCATTCTTAGCTCTAAATGCAGAAAGGACTTCTTCACGATTATCTTTCAGCCCTTTCACTTCGTCTTCAATTTTGGAAACCGCCAATGTATTCTTATCCGAATCAATGGAACGTACATTGGAAATTACAGTTGCATTTTCTCCCATCTTCTCTTGGTTTTGCCCGATTTTCTTTTCAGTTTTTGCAATGTTCTTTTGTGAAGTTTCTATTTGCACTTCGACCCGTTTTTGATAGACCTCCAAAGCTGCAGCCACCTGGCCGGCGTTTTGGAATATTCTGGTCTTATCTTCTATTGCATTGATTTGCTGCGAAAGGACGCGCATATCCTCATTTGAAAGAGACCCATGCGTATAATATTGGGATTTTGGCTCTTCTGCCATTGCAGCAATAGCAGTTATTCTTGCACCCTGTTCGTGTGGCTGTAAATTGCCGAAGTCGAGAAGTTTTGCATTGTCTCCGTTTCTAGGATCAAGGAATGCTGCGATTGCGCGGTTTGAAGCTGATTCCGCCTGGAGATTAATTCTTAATGTTTCTATTTGCGGCATTGACTCCTTGACTAAACGATTAACCGCAACATCAAATTTTTCCCTCACCTCTGGCGACGCTTTAGACAGCGAACCTGAGAGATTAATTATCAATTTTGCAGTTTCATCCGCCGAAAGCTTTCCGCTTGAAAGGTCTTCGAATGCTTTTTTATTATCAGCAAAAAATTGCTTGACGGATTCATCAGCTTTTGGATCTCTTGAAACATCCCGTTCCAATGAACGGACAGAAAGCACAATTGGGCCCAGAACAGCTTTATCTTTGAGCGCATCGCTCAACGTTCCGACCAATCTCTGCTTCACTATTGCCGCGCCATCAGACATATCGTGGTCCTTGTTCATTGCTGAAAGCACTTCATATCTTGCTGCTACAATCATCTGCCCCTGCACGATTTGGCCTGCAGAGCTGCCCAAAGCATTCTTATATAGCTCTATTTGAGAATCAAGATTCTTTGCTTCTTCTGAACCAGATTTTACTTTTGCCCTATCCGATTCCAAGCTTGCAAGCGTTTTTTTAGCCGCTTCATCGAGATCTTTCGTCCAGAACGAACCAACAACTGATTCTTTAAATTTGAATAATTCGTCTTCCGAACCAAATTTAGCAATAGTGCGATTTGCTGAGGTTACATCAGATATTACGGCAAGCAATGCTTTATTTTGACCAAAATTGGCACGGTTGCCATCAGTTACTTCTTCCCATTTCCCGTCCTCCCCTTTTACAAACATCCTAATATTCCCTTCCTCGTCTGTTTTTGTGGCAATCCAATGGCCAAGAACTTGCTGCCCGCCTTCAATGGTAATTTCTTTTTCTTTCTTTCCGTTTTTTTCTGCTTCTTTTTCTTCGAATTTTGAGGCAGCATAACCCTGCGCAGTTGCATATGCACTAGCCGTGGATAGCTTATAGTATCCGGACATGGCGCCAAGCATTTGCTCTAAGAAAGAGCCGATATCCTTCCCACTTGCAGCAAAGCCCGCCATCACCGGGGTAAACATAAGCGCCCCGAGCTGGGAGTAGAAAACAGTTGCTGCGAGAATACGTGAAAAAATAGGCAAGAATTGGCCAGGCGTAACGACAGAACGGGACGAAGGATTGAATATCTCCTTAATTCCGAATGGGGAAACCGATTTACCAGTAGATTCTCCAACTCCTTTTCCAAGGGCAGCAAACCCTTTAGTAAAAGTAAGGTTACCCCAGAAGCCTGCACTTGGGTCAGAGCTGGCAACGGCACCAAGGGTCCTTTCTAAGCCTGAAGACTGGCTTTGGGATTTGGAACCTGCAGATCTGGCAGCTTTATTGGCATCAGCACCGAGCGTATCTGTTCCTTTGCGTAAATGCTCGGAATCGGATTCAATCAACTTTGTTTTTCCAGAACTTTTTGCTTCTGCAGCTTCTAATTTTTTAATCTGCCCATCTAATATTTTTGCTTCCTTGCTTCCAGACGCAAATTTGCCCCTCGCTTCTTTTAAGGATGCAATTGATTTCGGAATATTGGTAAGATCCAGCTTGTCAATGGCAATGCCAACTTTTTCCAATGCTGAAGCGACTTTGCTGACTTCTTGACCAGCAGCAACTTTAGCCTGATTCGTTGATTTTACATCTCTCACCGATTGGGTAGCTGCCGATAGCGCACCGCCAACATCGAATGACCTGCCCCTCGTCGTTGCAGTGTATTTGAAATGCTTGCCCATTCTTGGGCTTGAAAAATCGAAGCCGCCAAGCGGGTTCCTTCCGCTCATATAGAGCGCGCCAGCCAATAACGCAAATATCAAAACGGCAGGGATGCAGAATGAAAATAATTGGGATGGCGGAA
>JBAYGV010000097.1:0-4796 GCA_041666445.1 Candidatus Micrarchaeia archaeon
AATAGAGTTGGGTTCAAACCGCCGGAGATTATTGGGCAGCATTTTTTCATCCCCCTCCAATCATCCTTGTCAAGAATAACGTGGTGGGCGATATCTTCGTGAACGAGTTGTATTGCATTCTTGTCAGTTTCAGGTATGGTTGCCCAGGACTGCTCGAAGAAATATCCCTTGTCCTTGAAATGAAGGATATTGTGTGCTGCAATAATGTCCTCTTCCGGGCTTCCTGCCATCTTTCCAACCCCTGCAGTTCCGGTATGGATTCCTGATGCCCCGGCAAGCCTTGCAAATTTGGAAAGGACTAAAACAGTGAAGCCAATTGGATTTTCCTTCCTTGTATATGCTCCATGGGATGCCCGGTGGAAATGGATGAATACGTCCGGATATTTTCTCCTTAACGTCTGCACTGCCATCCAGCCCGCAGTTATCCCATCGATTAGGAACGCATAGCTTCCTGGCTCGAATCCTGCATTTCGGATTAATTCACAGCGCTTAATCATTGTATCGTAATCTGCTGCTGAAACGTTGAACGAATGGACTTTTTTCTTTCCAGTTTCCTTTACTGCCATGTCCATTGCTTTTTTCACGTGCTTGACCATCTTGTCGTAGGGGCAGAAATCCTGATCTGCCTGTGGTTCGTCATTTTTTACGAAATCCCCGCCGCCAGCCCAGAAATCATAGCATACTTCAGCATATTCTGCCGAAGTCAATCCCATTTTCGGCTTTATTATCGTCCCGAGAATCGGGCGTTTGTAAACTCCAAGATATTTCCTCATGTCATCTAATGTATAGCTCGGGCCGTCATATTGCTCAAGCATTGCCGGCGGGAACCAAACATCGAGTAATTTGAGTTCGGAAACTTCTTTCATTCCCAAAACGTTGCCTACAACATAAGTTAAGATGTTTTGAACGTTTCCGTTCCTGTCGAATAATCTCCAGGGGAATGCAATCCAGACTAATTCTCGTTTCAGGTCAACCTGGTAAACCAAAGCATTCATCGAACGTGAAAATGCAGTTTCTGTTTGCACTGTGAAATTTGTTCCTGTTGAGGATTCAGAAGCGACTTCTGCTGCGGCTTGGAGCATATTTAATTTCCCGCCCGGAACCAAATGGAAAACCCCGAGCATATATTCCCCGTTCCTAGGGTTTGGAAGTTTAAGATTAGTATAGAGAAGCTGTTTTGAGTTGAGGGTTTTTAGAAGGCTGTTTACGTTCATTCAATCACCTTAACTGATGACGAAGAGCAGGTTTAAATCAGTTTGGGAAAGTCGAAATAGTAATACGTATGGCTACATATAATTATTTATATTAAAATGTAGCCATTATGACCACAATATTTATAAATGTTAGATTCGTAGCCATATGATGGCATTCATAGAAAAACAGAGGCATGGAAACGGTTTCTACTATTACTTAGTAAAGAATGTACGGATTTCCCCAGCAATAGTGAAAAAAGTAAGGATTTTCCTTGGCAATAAAGTTCCGCCACATGATAAGCTCCAGCAGCTTTTCAAAGAGATAGAAAAAAAGGCACCAAAACCTTACCGGGCAAAATTGATCCCAAAGGATATGCTAGAAAGAATCGAAGATTTGCATGCTTCAGTAGCGATTTTCAAAAGCTTCCCGAAAGAGGTATTGCCAGCAGATTTCCTGGTTAGGTTCACATACAACACCAATGCAATTGAAGGAAACCCATTAACGCTGCGGCAAACTGCATTAATTTTGTCGGACAATATAGCCCCACAGGGCACCAGAACAGAAGATGTAATGGAAGTTATGAATGGGAAGGATGCTTGGGAGTTTGTAAGGGGATACAGCGGAGAATTGAGCGAAAAGTTCATAAAAAAAATCCAGTTAGAAGTAACAAAAAATACTAAATGCAGGATTCAAGGAAAATATAGGAATAGCGAAGTTCGTATAGGGGGTTCAGAATGGAAACCACCGCTTGCAAAAGATGTTCTGGTATTAATGAAAAAAATGGTGGCAGAGTATAAAAAAATAAAGCGCAGTTTGCATCCGGTTGAGCTTGCTTCATGGCTACATAATCAACTAGTTCAAGTGCATCCATTTACTGATGGCAACGGAAGGACAGCTAGGCTTGTAATGAATTGGATTCTCCTCAAGAAAAAATATCCTCCAGTAATAATAAGCGTACAAAACAAGGAGCAGTACTATTATGCCATAGAAGCCGCAGACAAAAAAGATGAAAGGCCATTTGCAGTTTTCCTTGCAAATCAGCTTTTGGAACAGTACTCAACACTGGAAAAAACTTTGGAAAATACCGAATAATTGCGGCTCGCTGTTTCAAAACACTTCCTTTATCTTTTCCAGAAGAAGCGGGAATTTCGTATATCCAGCGCTTGCATTGAAATGGCCGGAATTCGGAACAAAAGTCAGTTGGATTCCAAGATGATTGGCAAGCTGTTCGCCATTCCCTAAAGAAACGTATGGGTCATTGTCGGAATGGAAAACAACAAAACTGCCAGCACTGTTCCGGATTTTCTCCCAATTGAACGGGTGGCCAATGAATGGCTGGTCGCCGTCCCAATTTTTTATAGGGCGGACTCCAATTGGCGCGGAAACTATGAATGCTGCTTTGAATTTTACCTTGCTTCGCTCGAGAACCCGCAGGCAAAATGCGCCGCCAAGGCTGTGCGCCACAAGAATAGTGTCCGGAGTTAATTTATCAGAATATTTATCCAGAACCTCGAACCATGTTTCCGGTGTTTGGTTTTCTGGCGTAGGAAATTGCGGAATGATTACAGTATGGCCGAGCGATTCGAGCTCTTTTTTCAGCCAGGGAAACCAATTTTCTCCAGGATGGCCGCCTGTTCCGTGGAAGATGAAGAAGGTTGTCATGGGAAAGAATTAGTTGGGAAATATTAATTACCTACCTTCCGGAGCGAGTTTCAACGAGCGAAGGAAAGAAAGCGCGTAATCGGATGGTTCTCTAGTCAGCGCGGCTAGCGATTCTTGTACGACTAAGCGGAGCCACTGGAAACACTGGAGAGCACAACCACACTTCCGAACGAAGTGAGGAACGAAAGGGCGTCACATAGAAATAACATCTGCTAGCCCGGCATGCGCCACGCACTGGAAACACTGGAAAGCACCCCCCTTCAAGTTTAAATAGCCCTAGAATCCCCTAAGTATATACTATGGGGTGCTTTACACCCCTACAAGTATGCGCGGGTGTTGATGTTTGCGCAAACAAAAACCCCGTTATTACGTTCACAAAAAATAAAGGTGAAAAATATGAAAGCAAATGAAGAAAGTTTGGATGATACGGGCTTTGAAGAAATCCCGTCGGAGGAAAAGAAGGATGTTCCCGCAAAAGGAACAAACAGGCCGGACATAAGCGTTGTCCAGACTGAAGTTGACAGGGAGGGAAAGACAAAATACACCAATGTTGGCGGTATTTGGAAAAATATTTCCAAGAACGGAAAGGAGTTCTACGTAATAAAGATAGGAAACTTGCGATTGGTCGGATTCCCGAACAGCAAGGAATAATGAACTCTATCACGATGGCAATCAAACTGAATAATTAACTGGTGAAAGACATGGCAGAAGATAAAGATAAGGACAAATCAGGAAAAAAGAAGTATTATAGGGAATTGGAAGACTTGCCAGGAGTTGGCGAGGCAACCGCAGAAAAATTAAGAAAAGCAGGTTATACTGATTTCGTAACTTTGGCAGCTGCAACCCCCCACGAACTCGCAGAAGCCGCGGAAATGGGCGTAGAATCCGCAAGAAAGGCAATTGAAGCATCAAAAGAAATGGTAGACGTCGGATTTGAAACTGCCGACGTTGCGTTTGAACGAAGAAAACTAGTTGGAAGGATTAAAACCAGCTCTACAAGCCTGGATGACCTAATTGGCGGCGGAGTGGAAACCCAATCTATCACTGAGTGTTACGGCAAATTCAGCTCTGGGAAATCGCAACTTGGTTTCCAACTCTGTGTGAATGTCCAAAAAACCCCTGAAAACGGCGGGCTTAGCGGAAAAGTATTGTTCATAGATACCGAATCCACGTTCAGGCCTGACCGAATTGTACAGATTGCTGTTGCTGCGGGATTGAACCCAGATGAAGTCCTGAAAAACATCTACGTAACCAGGGCGGAAAACAGCGACCACCAGATGCTGCTTGTTGAAAAAGCAGAAGATTTAATTCTGAAAAACAACATAAGATTAATTATAGTTGATTCGCTCACCTCCCTCTTCCGGTCTGACTACGTTGGCCGAGGCGCATTAAGCGACAGGCAGCAGAAGCTGAACAAACATATCCATCTTTTGCAGAAACTGGCGGATAAGCACAACGTTGCGGTCTATGTTACCAACCAGGTAATGGACAACCCGGGAATATTATTTGGCGACCCGACCACTCCAATTGGCGGACACGTGCTTGCGCACGCAGCGACTTACAGGGTTTACCTTAGAAAAAGCAAGGAGGAAAAGAGGATTGCAAGGATTGTTGATTCTCCGAATTTGCCAGAAGGAGAATGCGTATTCAAGGTAACCAAAGATGGGCTGGCAGACTAGGCCCATCGTATTTATATTTTTGTCTATACATAAATGTAAAGCATGAAGGACACGAACGTAAGCGTAAGGATAGAGCGGGAGCTATACGAAAAGGCGAGGAAGATGAACATAAACTTCTCGGAAACGTTCAGGAATGCGCTGATGAATGAAATAGAAAACCAGCGAAACCAGAGGATAATGAAGAATCTGGATAAGGCAAGCGAAGCAGTGAAAAGAATGGGAATGAAAAACATCGTAGCTGACATCCGGCAAATGAGGGAA
>JBAYGV010000098.1:0-4781 GCA_041666445.1 Candidatus Micrarchaeia archaeon
AGGACAAGGCCGGTGCGGAATTCTATTTCAAGATGATGGAAGAGATTTACGATGCGTTGCTTCCGCTCCGTTTTTCAAATGCCATTCTTCCGGAATTCAGGAGGAAGCAGGACGTTGCAAGGATTCAGATTGAGCAGGCGAGAGGAGAACTGCTTTAGCAATAATTTATTTGTCTTTTATGTTAAATCTAACTGGTGTTGCTATGGTTGAAAAAGAAATGCAAGGTCAAACACAAGGGCGAGAAGAAAACTATTTGAATTTCGTTAAAAACATCCCTCCTGAAGTTTGGAAAGCAGCATTAATAGAGCGCAATTCCGGAGGAAGCGGTTTAAGCCCGTTAGCCAGTTATGCTGATACAAAAGGAGAAGAAATAAGCCAGTTCAAGGCCAATTTGCAATCAGTTATGGCCCTTACAGGGGATATTTGGGATAGGGTTCTTAAGGCGTATCAAGGTGCAGAAGAAAAGCCAACTGGACTTGCAGTTAGGGAATTTGTAGAAAAAACGTATATGCAAAGCCACCCCGAGGATTATTCACAAAAAGTTGCTCAGGCAGTAACCGCATTGCTTAAGGAATACCAGGCAGAGCATCCGGCTGCACAAAAATCAGCAGAGCAAAAGCAAGCTGCGCAAGCCCCGAAAGCTCAAGCTCCAGCGCAAAGGGAAGAAAATGCGTCCTATAAATTGGACGGCTTCACGCTTACGACCTATAATTCAAGAACTAGCTTTGAAGGCACTCTGGCAGTTACGAAAAAGTCAGACGGTTTCAAAATCAACATGCCAATTTCTTTCGATAGGACCATGGAACAACCGGGGGATAAAATAGTTAAATTCGATCCGGCAAGCGTTTCGGCTGTTGCTGCCAGCCTTCAGAAAACACTTAGTGAAAGCAATATTTCCCTCTCTACTACGGAACTCAATCAACTTGCAAAAGCAGTTATTGCCGAATACAAAAAAGAATCCAGCCAAGTTGCATCTAGGTAATCCTAGAGTTTCATTTTTCCTATTTTCCTTTTTTCATTTCCATTCCCAGTCTATTTATTTTTATCCGATTCGTCAATTCTTTCGAATTTCCAGTAAATCCGTTGGATTTACGTCTGTCGGTATTGTTGAATCCCTCCATCCGAATTCTAAAAAATTTTACCAAATTTTTTAATTATATTGTAAATTCTATCGAATTTCCAATAGCTAAAAAAATCTTATGATTTTTTTAACTCTCTCTTCGTTCTTATCTTATGCTTTCTTTTTCAAAGGTTGCCGAAGTATTTGCAGAAATAGAAAAGCGCTCGGGCAGGCTGGAAATGACCAGCGTCCTTTCCGAACTGTTCAAGCAAACCAGCAAATCAGAAATTTCCAAGCTAATTTACCTTACGCAGGGCATACTTGCTCCGCCATACGAAGGGATAGACTTGGGGTTGGGCGAGAAATTTGCAATTGCAGCAATCGCATCATCCTTTGGCTATTCAAAATCCGATGTTGAAAGGAAATACAAGGAGCTGGGGGATCTAGGCACAGTTGCAGAAACTTTGGCTGAAAAGAGGAAGCAGCAGTCCCTGAACTCCCGCGATATGGACGTAATCTACGTGTTCGATTCTTTTGTGAAGATTGCAAAAATGTCCGGAACAGGCTCGCAGGAATCAAAAATAAAATCGTTAACCGAACTTCTGAATAACTCGTCCCAGTTCGAAGCCCGTTTCATAATCCGTTTCGTTACCGGCCGCTTGCGTTTGGGAGTTGGCGATCCGACCATTCTCGATTCATTATCGTTTGCGGTTACCGGGGACAAGTCAATGCGGGAAAAACTGGACCGGGCCTACAACATTTGTTCGGATTTGGGTTATGTCGCCAGGCTTTTCCTTGAAGACCAAAAATCCCTAGGTTCATTCCACGTTCAGCCATTCAAGCCGTTAATGCCCGCGCTTGCTGAACGGCTGAGCAATCCGGAAGAAATAATCGAAAAGCTCGGTAAGTGCGCAGTTGAAATGAAATTTGACGGCTTCCGGCTCCAATGCCACAAGCAGGGAACAAAAGTAGAGCTCTATTCTAGAAAGCTCGAAAAAATGACCCACATGTTCCCGGATGTTGTTGAAGCTATTCGCGCATTGAAACCCAAGGAAATGATTTTTGAAGGGGAAGCGCTCGCCTTCAATCAAAAGGAAAAGAAATACTATTCATTCCAGCAAACAATGCATAGAAGGAGAAAGCATGGGATTGGGAATGCTGCAAAAGAACTGCCGCTGAATATTTTTGTTTTCGACCTGCTCTATATCGACGGAGAAGACTATACAGAAATCCCGTACGAAAAAAGAAGAAAGAAACTGGATAGCATTTTTCCGGCGGGCATATTGAAAAGCAGCGAGTTCGAAATCGTTGATTCTGCAAAGAAACTGGATTCCATTTTCCAAAATTCAATCAAGGAGGGATTGGAAGGAATAATGGCAAAGGATTTGAGTTCGCCGTATACTGCAGGAAAAAGAAAATTTGCATGGATAAAGCTCAAGAAATCCTATGGAAAAGCGGTAGACACCATAGATGGCGTAATCGTTGGCTATTACCTTGGAAAAGGCGCCAGGGTTGAGTTCGAATTTGGCGGATTGCTAATCGCAGTTTACAACGAAGACAAGGGAAGGCTTGAAACGGTTGCAAAAATAGGAAGCGGGTTTTCCGAGCAGGAAATGGGGGAATTGAAGGAAATGCTGGAGGAAACGAAAACAGGCTCTCCACCTGCAAACCTGGATTGGAATGAAATGCAGAAGCCGGATTTCTGGGTTGAGCCGAAATTCGTAATTGAAGTCGCGTTTGACGATATTACTCTTTCCCCTACCCACACTTGCGGCATGGAAGTTAGCAAAAGAAACAAGGATGATAACGAAGGAAAAGGATACGCTTTACGTTTCCCGCGAATGGTAAAAATGAGGAGCGACAAGGGAGTAGAGGAAATAACAACTACTAGGGAAGTAATCGAGATGTATGGATTGCAGCATAGATAAGAAGAAATTGCGCACTCAACTAAATTTTTACAATTTTGTCTTCATCTTTCCGCTCGGCAGGATCTGGAGAAGCTCGTCCGGATGCACGCCCAATCGTTTTGCAATGGATTTCGCAATCTGGCCCTTTTCCTTTCCAGTTACTGCGGGGAACAAGATGATTGAGTTTTTCAGTTCCTTTTTAGCAATATCCGGCAGGATTTCAAGCCCATTCTCTCCAATCCCAGCCTTAAGCCCGAGCTTTGTGCTCCTGAACCATTCCCGCTCGCCGAGTATTTCAAATCCGCCCACCGGAATAAATCCTTTATTGGAATGCTTTGACAGCTGGCTTTTCTTTACGCAATAAACATCAACAGCCGCGTTCCCGTTTTTCCATGCGTTGGAAAAGCTTGCTGCGAACTGGGCAACCTCGCGCTTTTCCGTTTCTGTTGCGTTGGCACCATCCTTCAAAATAACTGCAGTCCCACCCTGGATATCCGCGTGGAAAAACAAGTCATTTTCTTCCATGTGCTTCCCAAAAACAAAATCATTCTGCTTTGCGTCTTTTCCGCCTATGGCCATTTTGCCTTCTGAAGTGTAAAACCAGTGGAATTTTTCGAACCATTTCTTTTCCTTAGCAGTCCTAATCCTGCTTTTCTTTTTTTCCTCATTTTGCTGTTCCTTCTCCATCTCCTTTTTCGTATCGTTGATTGCAGCTTCAACTCCTTCAATTTTCTTCCTGACGTCCTTTATCTGCTCATGGTAATCCGCAATGTTTTCGTGGAGCGATTTGTTGAGGTTAAGCTTGATTTTCATACTTTATTTTCACTGGATTAAAATAAAATTCTGCCGTTTTCGTTAATTCCGAGCAATTTTGCGGAACAACCGACAATGGAGAAGAATTGCCGCCGTTGCCGCCGGAATGATTCAAGTAACAGAAGCCATAGAAAAGCATATCGCTGCGTAATCCGGAAACCAAAGTGACGAGATAATCTTTATCTAAACAATTTCAAATTAAACTTCTGTTTTTAAACTCTTTCATGCCTAATATAATGAGTAAAAGGTGTATAGTTATGGCTACTCGCACTGCAGTTGCTCCGGAACAAAAAGAAGAAGCGCTACCTCTCCACTCATTGATGGGTCGAAGTTTTCCCAGTTTAAATCAGGAACTGGAAACCAGCCAAAATCTTGGTAAACTTTATTCCCTCCAGAACAGCTTGGAAAGCGGGAGGGAAAAGGACTATGCGGCAATGTTCGGCGTTTCAAAAGTTCCAAAAAATGTGAGTTCGCTTCTAAGCGCAGAATGTGGAAATGCGGTTGAAGCTTGGGAAAAACTTCGCGACTTTGCAAAGTCTTTGAATCCCGATGCGGTAACAAAAAAACAGTTCGAAAAGCTGGAAATGCTTTATGCGGATGCCCTGCGCGCAAGCCATAATTTTGGTTCTATCCTAGAGGCAACAAAATCATTTTACACCCAATACCAAAAGGCGGCTGAAAATCTTGCACTTCTTTCCGTAGGTTTGAACACGGCCATTGAAGATATCGAAGCCATGCAAAAGGACGATGCAAGGAGGCATTTGGTTTCTAGTTCTGTTTACAAGGCAAAATTGGAGGAAATTCGCGAGGCTAAAAAGCAATTTTCAGATGCCAAGCAGAGGCTTGCTGAACTTGCAAAAGCAGGGAGCGATGAATGGTTCAAGCTTTCCAGAGACGGAGTTGCAGCAACCCCGGCTTTTTTGGAGGCACTGGCTACTGCGCATGCCTATTCCAATTTCAACAGGGATGTGTTTCAAAAATCATTGATGCTTGACGTAGCG
>JBAYGV010000099.1:0-4719 GCA_041666445.1 Candidatus Micrarchaeia archaeon
ATTCACCAAGTTTTTTGAATAGGATTATACTCTGCTTACGTCATCCAATTGGGTTTCGCTTACCCCCGGAATCAGCTTTATTTTTTCTTCGACGACGTCCATTCCTCCGGAATCGTCCTTGAACATAAGGTAGGCCCGCAGGATTTTTATTCCAAATCCGACGTCTTCTTCCACGAATTTGTGGACCTTTGCCAATTTTTCAATTTCCGCCTTTATCTGCGGCAGTTTGGTCAGGTCTTCGACATAGACCTTGAAATTTGCAACTACATCATATTCTGGCATAGGAAAAACCTCAAGGACCCATGAATCCGCAGGCGCACTTATACTCGTTCTTGTTTTCCCTGCAGTCGTAGCATCTGACAATCTTCGTCCCGCACGTAGGGCACGGGAATTCCGCAAACTTTCTAGTATTTCTACCGCATGTAATGCATCGCTTCATTAATACACCTCGTAAATATCGAGACTGATTTGCTTGGTTTTCGGGGGAGTTTTCCACCGGGCACAGCAGGATTTGCAGGCATATCACGAAAGCAATAATCGGGATACGCAACTTATCACAAAATACGTGACAAGTCCGCCAACGCTTTTTGAAAACACGAATTGCTATCAAAAGCGCAGACTTAACTTTGATAGGATAGGTATTTAAACGTTGGCTAGTCGGTGGTGGGTCGCTCCAGCGGACTTCGTTCACCGTCTCCCAAGGAACTTCGTTCCTTGAGACCACTCCAATTCGCTTGTTGGCAGCAGTTATTCGCTACGGTTCAACATTCTTACTGCCTACAGCCTACTGCCCGCCCGCTAAACCCGCCGAAACATATCTTTTAATTCATTCCCGAATACAAACAGAAAACGCAAGCAATATATGTTGCCCTTATAGTCTAACCTGGATTAGGACACGACCCTGCGGCCGTATATTATAATACGGCGGAAAGGTTGAAACTTGGGTTCAAATTGCGTTTCGAGTCATGAGTTTCGAGTCTTGCCGAATGGGCGGGACCGGAGATTGAGAACTCGAAACTTTGGAAATCCCAATAAGGGCGATAATACTCAAATAATAGTGAATGAAATAAGCACAAAAGGGAAGAAAATTATTTTCCGTGGCTTTTGCTGCGCTCCTTGCCCCTCTTCTTAGTAAAGTAGTAAGCTAATCCTACAATCACAATCAGGACTACTGCTCCAATCAGAAGTAGTACCAAGTCAAAACCGCCTGTTTTTTGGACTGGCTGGGCGATTGCAGCTGGTTTTACAACAGTATTCACAGTTGTTGCCGGAGCAGAAGCTTTTGCGTTCTTTGCCAATTCAGAAGCTTCCATTGCCAGCTTGCTTGCTAGGACATAATCGCCAGCATTCAATGCCTGGTTTGCTTCATCCAATTTTGCCCTTGCTGCTGAAACATCTTTTCCAGAATTCACTGCTGCTGAAATGGCAGAATCTGCTGAAGAGATGGAAGCAAGCGCATCCATTTTGGTTACCGTTGGCTGATAATTTGGTGTTTCGGCAGTTGGATTTTCGGATGGGACAGCCGGAGTAATTGGTTCTTCCGTCACTGCTGGTTCTACAGGCACTGGGCTCTCCACCTGCTTGCATAACTCTAATTTGAACGGACCCAAAATTGCTACCCCATAGCCATCAGTGGATATGGAATCAGCTTCATAGTTTCCGTCTTTTGCTATGGCAAATACTGCTTTGCCTGAAGAATCGGCTGTTTTTGAAACATAGCTATAGTCCCAGGTGCTGAACAGCTTTACCCCTAAACCAGAAACTCCAGTGAAAATATTGAGTTCTCCAGTTTTGCAATCAAAAGATTTTGATAGTGAAGGAATAGTCTTGGAGAGTGTTACTCCATCGCTCGACTGCTGGATAACGGTTAATGAATGCTGGGCAGTTGAATTAACCTGGCCCACATTATTTCTGCAGGTGATATTCCAGGTGTGTGCGCCAGTCCCAATAATTACGGGAAATGAAGTCAACGTATTGTTGTGAACAGTAGCATTGGAAGCGAAAACTGAACCATCGATAATCAAGCTGCAGTTAACTTCGCTGAAAACATCGTCATAGGCTGTAAACGTAAAAGTATTGCTGAACCCATAGGTGGAATAGCCATCAACTGGAGCGTAGGTGGAATTGAAATAGGGCGCCTTGAGGCTTACCCTGAATGAAGAAGTGTTGCTAGTGTTTGTCCTTCCAGAATTATCAGTAACAGTTACGTTTATGTAATGGAGGCCAGCTGGAATATCGGTTATAGAACCGTTGCCACAGCCTCCGCCCATCCCGCCAGTAACCCCATCCAACGTGTAATTGCAGTGATTCACGCCAGTGTTGACATCGGAAACAGTAAGGTTCAAATCGATGCTTGAAGAACTGGTGTTGAAATTAGTTGTTGGGAAATCCAAAACTATTGCCGGGTTGGTAAGGTCAACATAGAATGTCCTTGTTGAGGAAGTGTTTGTCCTTTCAGAGTGGTCTGCTACAGAAACATTGATATAGTGCGTTCCCTGGGTCAGAGTTGTAAGCGAAATGTTTGCGCAGGTAGCTGCTCCGTAAACAATGCCATCCAACGTATAATTGCAATAGTTTATCCCCGCGTTGGCATCTGAAACAGTGTAATTGAGGTCGACAGTTGCTGAGCTTGAATTGAAACCTAAAACTGGTGTTTCAATTGTTACTGCGGGATTGGTAAGGTCAATAGTGAAATTAACCAATTGGGACACGTTTGTATTTCCTGCAATATCGCTTGCATTTATTGAGATGTTGTGCCTGCCTTCAGTAGTATTAAAGGTTGCGTTAGCGCAGTTGGCTATTTCAACCGGTGCTCCTGCATCCAGCGAATAGGCGCAGCTGGAAAGGTTAACTCCAGTTAATGCGTCGCTGGCTGTAAAGTTCAGCCAAATTGTCTCATTGTAGGAAAGGTTTTGCCCTTGAACTGGAAATTGAATTGAAACTATTGGAGCATTTAAATCAACAGTTATGGTTCTCTGCTCAGTAATATTGCTATCGCCAGTAGTATTGGTTGCGAAGGCTTGGAAAGTATAAACTCCTTCATCCAAGCCGGCTGTTGCATTTTTGCTTTGATTAACATAGAGATACCATTGGGTCGAATTGTACTGCTTAAGATTGGAAACATATTGCTGATAGACATCTTCCTGGGACAACGACACATTCCAAATCCGCACTTCATCTATCGAACCATTGAAGAAGCTGGTCCCGACAGAAGTCAATTCCCCGATGTAAAGGTCATTGCTCGCCAAGGGATATGAACTAAATGCCCCTAAATTAGAGGTACCGCCAAGAACCCCATTTATGTAAATTTTTATAGTTGAACCATCGTTAACGCCCACTATGTAATTCCAAGTGTTCAGAGAAACGTGGTTACTCGAAGAAATAGCTGCCCAATCCCCACCATGAGCCTGCCTTAATGCCAATTCAACTTTTAAATCGCCTTGGACTGCCAAATATTCGGTATAAGTGCCCGAAACGTCTTCATCTGAACCCAATGAAAGGAAAGTGCCGCTAGCCAATGGATATATCCACATGGCCATAGAATGAGGCTGCCCTGCCTTAAAATTAAGATTTGCGTTAGTTCTGCCGATAAAATCATTCACACCATCGAAAGAGTATGCATTTCCATATTTCCCCAAAGTCAGGTTCGGACAAGAAGTTCCGGAACAGGATACATTTGTAGACGAAGGGCTGCTATCAGAAAAATTAGTTGAATTTTCTCCTAATTCGGAATTGTTATCTAGATTCAACATGAACAGCAATGAATCATTATACATGGTAAAATTCGTGCCGTTCCAATTGTAGATTAACGAGCTTAGATTCTGCCCAGCTATTGACGCATTGACAATAACGAAATTAAATGCAGTAGACGACCCGTTCAGCAAGGTTGGGTCGGTAAAATTAATTTCAGGAGCAGCTGCGAATAGAGCCGTGGGCACCAGGCAAAACAAAAACAAAGCGACAAGTACGTATTTGATAGGTTGCATGGGTGAAATAACAAGGTTACGATTTATAAATGTTTTTTAACCGAAAATGATTATCATGTGGTGGGTAAAAAAAATAAATTGAAAAAAAAATCAAAAAGAATGAATGCCGACAAGACGTGCCAGCAAAATCAGCAAACCTGTTTCTCATCGCAGCTGTTATTCCACATGAGCTCCTTGCACCTGGCAGTCATTGAATCAGGGGCAACAAGAGGGCATTGGTCAACAAGAGCCCCAGTTATGTCAAAGAAAATGTTCCCTCCGCCATCCAATTTGCTTACTGCCCTAACGCGGCCGCCACAGGTATAAACAGCAGAATACTCACCACTGTTGCACAATTTCATTGCAACTTCAGTGGCAGTAGTGCCAGCGCTGCAATTTTCCTCGCTAGGAACAATGCATTTTTGCTTCGGAGCGCACCAAATATGGCCTTGCACATACCTGCATTCAGTTTCGTTTATTGGAGTCACTGCAGGACAAGTCGTATCCCATGGACGTATGCACTGTCCAAGCTTTTCGCACCAAACATAGCCCGCTGAACCAATGCAGCCGTGTTCATCCCTATCCGAACCAGGCATTATTTCCGTGCAATTCTCTTCCCATGGGCGATAGCATTTTTGAGTTGCTTCGCACCAGCTATAGCCTGCGGAACCGATGCAACCGTGCTCATCTTTGTCTCCGCCAACTATTGTAGTTTTATCAACCGGAGTCATGCCAATCCATGGTTCTTCCCACG
>JBAYGV010000100.1:0-4709 GCA_041666445.1 Candidatus Micrarchaeia archaeon
CCGCAGACCCGCTCAGGACCTGTTCTGCAAAAGTTGGGGAAACTGCAGTGTATGCTCCGCTGCTGACTTTCAAAGTAACTATTACTTCCCCTTTTTCAGTAACTTCTATTGAATCAGTATTCCCAGGCAGGTTGAGAAGTATAAACCTTTCAGCCCCGCTTCCCTGAATATAAACATCATTCATGGTATCCGCAAGCATATGCGAAGAAACCTGTGCCTGATAAATTGACGAGTTCTCAGTTCCATATTGTGAAGCAACCAGCAAAAGAAGCAGGACAGGGATAGTAAATGCCATCACCATGCCTAGAGTAATGAGAGTTTCAACCGAAGACTGCCCTTTCATGCTCTTCATTCGCTCCACCCTCCTGCGCATGATGAATCTGCGCATAAAATCTTGCTCATGAACCCGCCAAGATAATCATTTGCTGAACCGTCGTTTCCACCCACCAGATGGAAATGCCCGATGGGCGAATCTGCATTGCACATTGCAAATGTTTTTGCTCCCGGCATGCCTTTAACTTTAGACCCATCGGTGAATGTAAAGAGCTCGCGGTCAAGCCTGCTTAAGTCATCCGAATACCCAACAGTGGATGATGATGCCCCGCTTTCAATATCCACTCCGCCAATCCATGTTCCAAAGGCAAAAGATTCCATTCCGAATTTTTCATCATTAAGCGAATAGGAATCTGAGAACAGGCGCTGGAAATAGGAGGGTGATTTGGCATTATGGACATAATAGCCGCAAATTGCCATGTCCCTTAGCTTTTCCATATCATAGAGTGCGCCTTCCGAATTATATTTGGCTGCCGGATCCCTGCGAACATATTCCGGGCCGTATTGGTTTACGAAAAGAACCATTATTTTTGATTCCTGAATCGGGGATTGATAGGTATGGACATTCAATTCAGAAACGCTCAATCCCGGAATTAGGATATATGGCTTTTCCATGAATTCCCCCTTTATTGTTGGATAGCCGTCCGAATCACAGCCAATTGCATTGAAAGTAGTATCCTTGCCCTGTTGCGAAACCCCGCCGCAGGGGTCAAGCCTTTGAGGCACGCTGGTAACGATATACGCCCCAAATTGGTTATAATCTGCAGAGCCCCTGCTTTTTTCCAGAGGTGCGCTGAGTTTTATGATATCTTCATAGGTACCCATCAAAATTGAGGCATTCCTTGAATAGACTGATGATGATTCTGCTTCTTCAGTAGTAATTACCTGGCCATAGAACCAGCCCTGCCCTTCGGTCCCTGAAATTCCAGACGCAATTGAAGTTGGAACCACATCAGAAGGTTCCTCATACGCAGTATTACTGCGGCTGGGAGATAAAAGGAAAAAGAACTGTTTTTCTATCGGAACAGTAGTTGGGTTAGTCACCCTGTAAACCGCCGGGTCCACCAATCCATCAATATAAAATTTGCCTTTTACAGCATAGTTTCGCTCGATATGCGCCAGGCCGGAATTGTCCTTGACTGAAAAACTTAGCTTAAAAGAATAATTAAATGAATTAAGATCGTCCTGGTCAAGGGCGAAATCGCTGAGTGAATATTTTTCGAGTTGAAGCCCGGATTCTGAAATCGTGCTGTTCATGCTGCCGAACCAATCTGCAAAGGAAATCCCCTTGTTTGCAAGTTCGCTATCCCTGGAGATTACGCTTTCGAAATCATCCGGGTTCACGGTTGCATTTGAAAATGCGTTCCAGAATGCATCAGTTACATAATAATAGCATCTTTTCCTGAATGCATCATCTTCGGCCATCCTGTCGCAATAGGCGGCATCGCCTTTCCTCAATGGCTCAGATTTTGATATTTCATTTATTGCATAAATTGCGCGATAGGCTGCGATATTGGAAAACTTCTCGACATTTTCCTGTGAAATCTGGTCAAGGACAATTTCCATGTTTGACATCCTGAATTTTTCAGAATATTCCCTTTCGGCAATAGCCATGGATTTTGTCCAAAGGGTAATGGAAGTAAGAATATACCCGAGAACGATGAGCGTGGCGAGGGTGAAGAAGAATCCTTTCCTGCTAATTTTAATGTATTTCATCCAACCACTTACGTAAATACTGTTAGCCTTACCAAACGCATAGCTGCGGAATCCTTATCGTAATTTGATTTTGTATTCGGATCACACGGGGAATATGGCCCGTTGCATGTAATATACCAATAGGGGCTTTTTGGAAGCTCTTTAGCGCCAACAGTTTCATAATCAAATGTAAGCATCTGTACGCTGGCCTTTACCTTATTGTAGCTGGATTTTCGATGGTATTCGCCTTCGGCCGTACTGTTTTCAGTAGTGTATATCATTTCCCAGCCGCCTCCCGGCGTGGTCCTTTCCAAAGTATATCCGAACTGATTCGGAATTAACGGGCCAATATATTCTTTAGCCGCAGATGCAGCTTCCCCCGTGCTTATCCTTGTTGAAATCGCAACATAATCCAGCCTTGATATCATTCCATCCGTAGTTTGGGACAGCGAAAGCGCTGTCAGCGTATCCCTTGCCAGGTAATGAACCTGCATGAACGCAGAATAATAGGAATAGGGAACGCTTGAAAAGTAGATTAAGGAATAAATGATAATGATGGCTATGGAGAATGCTACGAATGCATCTAGAGAAAATACGAATGCCTTTGAAGTTCCCATCTATTTGATTTCATTTTATAGTTTTAAAAAGGATTGGGTTTGCAGACAGGAGAAGAATAAATTGGAATTTGCTGATCTGGCCCACCTATTTCGGAGTGCACACCCCGTATCCGTTCCCGCATTCGTTGCATATTTTGTACCCATTGGCGCAGCTGGCATCCCCACAGCTTGAATTTGTTCCCGGCATGCAAATCTTTTTCACATAGCACGGAGTCCAATGCCCGCCAGCGCATTCCGATGAGCCTTGGCAGGAGCCGCTCATGCATGTTTTTGTCTGCCCATTCTCGCAGGAAACTGCCGGAGTAGAAAGAGATTTGGAATTCATGCTAATAGAACTGGTAGACTTGGAATTGGGGATTACCATAAAAGAATAGCCCAGCACTCCAATTAAGACAAGAAAAAGGAAAAATGGAATTAGTTTCATGAACTCTTTTCCAAAATCCATAGGATTCACCCAACAATATACCCGCTATTCATTAATAATTATTCATAACGAAGCCCAATTGCCGGCCCATTCATTTTTGCAAGAACGCTGATTACAAAAGAATCCATGCCAAACAGGTTTGAGCTGTCGGTTGGCGCAGTTGCTTTTATAATGCAAATCCTTGGAAGCTCGCCTGATTTTACCGGGATGTTTGCAAGTTCGGCAGCTTTCAATACCGCATCCTTCTTTGTGCCAAGCTGGTCAACAAGCCCAATTGCCTTTGCCTGCCTTCCGCTTACTACCCTGGCATCCAGAACCTGGTTGAATTTGTCCATATCCAGCTTTCCTTTTCTGCCTTCGAGAACTACCATTTTGAATTCTTCAAATGTTTCATCGAGTATGCTCTGCATTATTGCATATTCATCGCTGGTCATTGGGCGATAGGGAGAGCCGATGTCCTTGTGGTTTCCGCTAACTATGCTGGACATGTTCAACCCGACCTTTTCAAGAAGAACGCTCGCGTCAACCGTGGACATGATAACTCCAATGCTACCGGTCAATGCATCCGGATCGGAAACAATGTAATCGGTCCCGGCCGCAATATAATAGCCGCCAGAAGCCGCAACTTCACGGAAACAGGAAACAGTCGGCTTGTCCAATTCTTTTAATGACGTGTAAATATCCCTGCTGCCGACAACCGAGCCGCCCGGGCTGTTGATTACGACTACCAATGCACCCAAATCGCTTCGTTTTCCTGCAGATGAGATTGTCCTTGCAATATCTTCAGAACCAGGAATGCCTTCGCTGAACAATGATTGCGGGGTGCTTTGGGTCATTATCTCCCCGTTTAATTCTATTACGCCTACGCATTTGTCCCCGCCGACGTAAAGGGAATCCGCGAAAATGAACACTAGCCCGACAAGGATGAAAAATCCTACTGCCAGAAGAAGGATTACCCCATATAACAAATTGTTATTTTTCTTAACTCCAGCAAAGCTGGACGATTTTTTTGATTCGAATGCCATGAAAGGGATTAAAACAAAAGTAAATAAAAGGATAGCATAAAAAATAGGATAATGCAGGATTTCATCCAACTGATACTTTTCATACTTCCAGCGTATATTGCAAACGCAGTCCCTGTGGTTTTAGGCGGCGGGCAATACCTCGATTTCGGAATGAAATTCGGGGATGGCGAACGGATTTTCGGAAACGGAAAAACCATACGCGGATTTATTGCCGGGGTTGCTTCAGGAACGGTTGCAGCTGCAATTCTTGCTATTTATTTGCCTTTACCATTTTTTGCAAATGCCCAATTACAATTCTTTGGCGGGTTCATGCTTGCGCTCGGAACAATGGTCGGCGATGCGATTGGAAGCTCTATAAAACGAAGGATGAAAATGCAGCCTGGAAAGCAATTCGTTCTTGACCAGCTTTCGTTTTTGATTGTTGCGCTTATTTTTGTTTTCCCGTTCGTGAACCCTTCGGTTTACGAACCTGTCGGGATAGTTTTCCTGTTTGTTCTTACCTATTTGATGCACTCGGGAACGAATTTATTGGCCAATAAGATGGGATTGAAAAGCGTGCCTTGGTAAGTTTGCACCAAAAATTAGGATAAAATTCCAATCGCTAATCCTCAACCG
>JBAYGV010000101.1:0-4700 GCA_041666445.1 Candidatus Micrarchaeia archaeon
CGGGTCTAAAACAAAAAATTTTAGACGATCCAGTAAAGTTAGGTTCTCTACTAGTCGCAGTGATTATGTTACTTTTTAATATCTATTTCTACCTTGAGAATTCAAGGTTAACTAACGAAAATTTAGCTTTGAACAAAGAAATATCCGATCTTAAGAAACCATCTATTCTTGCACTAGATTATCGTGTTGAAGGTAATACTGCTTCTGCAATCTTCGCATTTTATGTAACAAACCCCTCAGATACGGAGTACTATGTAGATTTGACCCAAGGAACTTGTAAATCCAATTCTTCATTATTAAGTATATCCGCACCACCAGCAACAAATAATCAACAAAGTACCGTTGTAACTGATAGTAGTGAAATGACAATACCATCTAATCCGCCCCAAAACAAAATTCCGATACCTCCGCATAGTAAAATTCAGATGTGGTGTAATCCCTATGATGTAAGCAATCCAGTCCGAGATTCTTCGATATCGTTAACTACTTGTGTAAAACTTGAAAAAGTTGAACAACCTATTTGTGATGATTTGCAAATCTTAGTTTTAAGGAAATAACAAATTGGAAGCTGGTCGCGACTCAATTCCATTACTTCACCACTTCCTTGTAAACTTCCATCGTCTGCTCCGCAACCTTCCTCCACGAATATTCCTTCCTGCAAATATCCTGCGCCTTGGAAACGATTGGAACGAACTCCTTTTCATTGAACAGGAAATAGGAAAGCTTCTGGACTAATTCGTCTTCATTGCCGAATATGAACTTTGCCTCATTTCCCCCATAAACCTGAGAAAAAAGATGCTCTGCATCGCCAACCGGAGTGGAAAACATCGGCCTTCCGCTTGCAATCGCCTCAAGCCAGACTAAGCTAAAGCCTTCATATTTGCTTGGAAGAACGATTGCTTTGCTTTCTGCGTATATCCGTCCGATTTCGGAACGCGGAACGTCAACAAAAGTTGCGTTTGCTCCGGTCTGAGTGGAGAGAGCTTCCAAATCTTTCTTTATTCCCTCATCCCGTCCCGCAATCACCAAATCCAATTTCGGATATTCTTTTTTTATTTTCGCGAACGCGCGGATAAGAACGTCAACGCCCTTGTATTCGTCAAGCCTGCCAACGTAGGTTATTTTGTTTTTTGTTTCGAACGAACCGAACGGTTTCCCACCATCATTCTTCCCGAACTCGTCCGCTTCAATCCCGTTCGGGATGTAAACAATCTTGCGCCCGTCAACTTCCTGCGCAATGTCGTTTATCGATGCCTTGGAAACAACTATCACGCGCGAAGCAATCCTAAGAAAGACCGAAGCGCAGAAAATCTTGTAGATGGACTGGAAAAATCCGCTGAACCCGGCAAGCTTTGGATAGCCATGAAGAGTGAACACAAACGGCTTTCGCCTTATCCAGGCTGCAATCGAGGTAAAGAATGGCATGAACGAACCGTATCCATGGGAACAGTAAATGTCAAAATCCCCAAATAAGAGAGCAGGAAAAAGCATGGGTGCAAAACGGACTGAGGAAAAAACAGGTAAATTTATTGAAAAGAAACGCCTTACCTTAAACCCTTCAATCATCTCTTCTTTTTTGGAATTCAGGACTGATGAAGTAAAAACAGTAACTTCGTTCTTGGCGTCATTTCTGCCAGCATTCCATCCAGAACTCGCCAATTCTTTTGAAATCTCGTAAGTATGGTGCTCAATCCCTCCGGTCGCAGGGGGAAACAAATGGGCAACTTGGGCAATTTTCATGCAATAAACCTCATTGACATCTTGCGGGACGGGAAGCAAATAACAATTACCGAATGGATTCAAAGTCCATTTCTCGAACTATTTTTGATATTTCTGCTTCGGTAAGCAGGCGGACGTGCTTGGAGCTTAACGGAACATCAAACACATTAATTTTGCCCCCATGATTTTCAGGATAGACTGCGATTATTTCTCCGTTAATCAGCTCTGCCCTGGTCCGCTCCATTTCAGTAACCAGTTCCTCGTCCATCTTTTCGCCAGGCCTTTTCCCGATTATTTTTATCGCTATATCTTCCGGCTTTTTGTTGAATTTTGGCGCAAACTCCTGAACCAAAACTTTTGCCAAAACCCCAACTTGAGCGGATTCCATTTTCAATATGAATATCTCCCCTCCTTTTGCGAGCGTAGTGGAACGCAATATGAGGGAAACAGCATTGGGAATGGACATAATGAAACGAGTCATTGACGGGTCGGTAACAGTCACGGGCCCGCCATGCTTGATTTGTTCCTTGAAAAGGGGCACAACCGAGCCACGGGACGCCAGCACATTTCCAAACCGAACACAAGAGAATATGGACGCCCTCGCGCCCTTGTAGCCGTTTGCTGCGATAGTCAATCTTTCGCAAAGCAATTTGGAAGCCCCCATTACGTTATTCGGATTCACTGCCTTGTCAGTGCTGATAAAAATCATTTTTTTCACATTGTTATTCAAGCAGGCGTCAATTACGTTTTGCGTCCCAAGAACATTTGTCTTTATTGCTTCAAATGGATTATATTCGCAAAGATGGACGTGCTTGAGCGCAGCAGCATGGAATACTACATCCACGCCTTCCATTGCCCGGATTGTCCTGTCCTTGTCGCGCACATCCCCGATAAGGAATGCAATCATCGGCTTGTGGGAATACAGCTCCTGTTCCAGGTCGAAAAGCCCGGTTTCATCAGTATCCATCACGCGCACTGCCTTTGGGCCAAGCTTGACAAGCTGGCGGACGATTTCACTTCCTATCGAACCTGCACCGCCAGTAACCAATATGACTTTTCCTGAAAATTCTTTTTTTAACGAATTTGCGTCTAACACCATATCACCTTAGAAATATCATTTTAGGAATTTCAAAACAGAATCGCGGACAGTTTCCATTTCTTCCTTGCGCATGCCGGAAAAAATGGGGATGGATAATGTTTTTTCTGAAACGGCCTGAGTAGTTGGCAGGGATATGTTATATCCTAAAACATTCTTATAGAAATGAGTTAGATGGGCAGGATCGAAATAAACCCTGCTCATTATCCCTTCCTTGGAAAGATGGCTTTGCAGCCCATCCCTGGATTTCCGGTCTTTTGCGCGAATTGAATACATCTGATAAACATTGAAAAAAGAATCGTCATTTGGCAATAATTCAAGCTTTCCTTCAAACGCTTCGGTATATGCCCGGGCTACTTCGCGCCTCATGGAAATCAATTTTCCTATTTTCTTGAGCTGGGAAAGGATTACCCCTGCAATGATGGAAGGCATCCTATAGTTATAGCCAAGTTCAACATAATCCATAAATTTGGTTGATTCAAAATAATTTTCTGTTTCCGCCCTTCCATGAGAACGAGTAAGCTTTAATTTTTCATATACTTCTTTTGAATCGGTAACTATTGCCCCGCCTTCGCCTCCAGTTATTATCTTATTTGCGCAGAAGCTGAACATCGCGGAATCGCCAAAAGAGCCGGCCATTTTCCCATTTAATTTTGCCCCGAACGATTCTGCCGCATCCTCCAGAAGCGGAATGCCGTTCTTTTCTGCAAGCTCGCAAAGTTCTTTGATTTGCGCGGCAGGGCAGCCGGCGTAATGAATTGGGATTATTGCCTTAGTGCGCTTTGTCAGCTTTTTCTTCACATCCTCAACAGTGAGCGCACATGTTTTTTCTTCAATATCCGCGAAAACAGGCTTTGCCCCGGTAAACAGCACGGAATTTGCAGTTGAAATGAATGTAAAGGAAGGCACAATGACTTCGTCCCCTTTGCCTATCCCGTAAGCAAGAAGCAGCGCGTGCAGCGCAGACGTTCCGTTGTTAAATGCAAGTGCGTATTTCCTGCCGGAATAGGAAGCAAGCTCCCGCTCAAGCTCTTGGATTTCAGGGCCATTTGCCCAGCCCATCCCTCGAGTTATTACCCTGGTTGCTGCCGTAACCTCGTCCGAATCCGAATAAATCTTGTAAAGCGGAATTTTCCATGCCATAATAATCATTCATCTTGCAATAGCCCGCAACCGCAGGTCATTTTTTCTCTTTCTTTTCCTGCACTTTCGCAGGGATGCCGAACGCAACCGAATTGCCCGGAACATCCTTATTGACAAAACTGAACGCACCTACTACGGAATTCTCGCCTATGGCCACTCCCGGCATTATTACCGAGTGCGAGCCAATCCTTGCGTTCTTCCCTATAGTTACCTTGCCCTTCTTGTCGTCAATGGTTGAATGCGAATAAATCGAGCAGTGCGAGCCGATTTGCGCGTCTTCGCCAATCTCAACGCAATATCTTGCATTTATGTACGTAAATGCGCCGATGTCCGAATTCTTTCCGAGCTTGAGGTTCTCGTGATACTGGCACATCCAGTTCCATTTTGTCATGCCCGAGCCATCAAATGCCGGGGGCTTCCAATCGCTGAACCTGCTGGCACACATAATCATCATTCCTCCATCATTCTTTTTTGGATAATCTTCTTTGACAAATCTATTTCTCTCAATACCTTTACTATCCTTTCGGATGCGTACCCGTCACCGTAAGGGTTTTTGCATTTCTTAAGCTTTATCTGGAATCCCTCTCCGGAAACATATTTTATTGCGCCCACAATTTCGTTTTTATTAGGATTGGCATCTACAACATTTGCCGCCCTTTCCCGGCCTTGCTGCCTTATCCCAATGTTCACGACCCCAGTCTTGAAAAACGGAGCCTCGATAATGCCGCTGCTCGAATTGCCA
>JBAYGV010000102.1:0-4694 GCA_041666445.1 Candidatus Micrarchaeia archaeon
CCGCTCAAGAACGCGTTTAGTTTCTCTTCCAAAGATGAAGACCGGGTTATGTGCGGCGCTTTTATGCAAACCGTTTCGCATCGCACTTTGCTTGGGTCTGAAATTCCACCTCGCAGATTCCTATCGTCAATTATGCCGATATAAACTCCATTTTTGGTTACTATGACCGCAGTTCCATTCTCAGCCATGTCATCAATTGCCTGGGAAAGATAATCCCCGCCATCAAGAATAAGTGCTTGTTTTACTTCCATGTTCTCGCCCCCGGTTACGCCAACCAATAACAATGGTCAACTTCAGTGAAAGGTAAAAATATATAAACTGTTAACTTAATAAATAAAACCGTATGGCGACCCAGGAGACAATTGATCTAGAACGCATAGTCGAAAAGCCGACATGGAGACAAATACTCATGGATCTAATTATTGCAGAACGCCTTGACCCCTGGAATATAGACATAATAAAAATATCCGACGGATTTTTGAAACGGGTCAGGGAAATGAAAAAACTTGACTTGCTAGTTCCCGCGAATGTAATATTGGCATCAGCCATATTGCTCAGGTATAAAAGCAGCTATCTTCGACTTTACGAACCGCAGCCTGAATTGGTAATGGCGCCAAGCGAAGAGGGCTCAAGCGAAGATGAAACGATTCCCCAACTCGTTCTTTCGTCCCGCATTCCCCCAAAAAGGCAAATAACAATGGAGGAGCTGGAAGGGGAGATAGAGCGCGTGATAAAATATGATGGAGCACCCTACGTCCAGAAACACAAGGGCGGGATAGAGGAGTTCATGGACTTCAAGATTACTGGGGAAGACATTGAAAAGAAGATGGATGAGATTTACGAAAGGATAAATATGAACAAGGATGAGAATGGCTGGGCGTTATTTTCCGTTATAGTAAAAGATTACCAGACAATAGACACAGTTTATACTTTGCTTTCAATTCTTCATATGACCCAAAAGGAAGTGCTGGACATCAAGCAGGACAAGATATTCGGGGAACTGCTTATCCACGTGAATGGGAAGAAGCTGAATTAAATCTAGTTTTAGAATTTATAAAATAACAAGAAAAGAAAACTATAGCAAACCAACAATGTTCTTTTGAGTAATGGATTTCGGATTAACATCGGTTGGTTTGCTAGGACGTAGGCCAAAAAAGTCGCATTACTTTTTTGGACTGCTATAGCGTAAAAAAATGCTGCCTAATAGCCTCCTGAGAAGTTCTTGAAACGATTCCTGAGAGCCGGAGAATGATGCAAGCGAGGCGCCGCAGGTTACAGCCATTAAATTAAAGGGCGGATTAAATTTAATCCATGTTCTCCCGTCCGGCAGATCAGTTAATTCAGCATTGGCACGGGCAAATCGCACAACCGCCCGGATATGCTCATCAGACCCGAGCAGAGCAAATAGATTAGGCCCTCTAGACAATTCGGGGACAAATTTAAGTTCGGGAACATCAATTAACGGTGTACCGACTTCTTGGATTAATCCATACCTATCACTTATCCCGATAATGGAAGTATTGATTGCAGTAGAACACGAACGAATATTAAAACGAGAATTTTCGTCATTGGGATCAAAAAAAACTTCCCCACTATAGAGCAAGCTCATTCCTGCGCCATAACTATTGCGTTCTGACAATCTAGCAGTAACTGGCCCGTTCAATGTCAATAGCACTTCACCTGCTTCGCTCATATCGTCATCAGTACGGATTAGTCGCCCGGTTCTTGCATTTGAGAGGCGCAATAAGGGGGCACCGTCTTTAGAAAAACCATGATCGCAACATAATGCTTTATCTACTAATGAGGCATAGCTGGAATCAAGTTTCACTACAACAGTTTTCAACATGCTTCCAAAACTGCAGCTTGAGGACATTTCAGTCCCCATAGAACGGCCAGGGAAACCAATTATCCCAAAAGTTCCAGTATATTTCTCACGCATTACCGGATACGGGGATCTGGAGGCCCGATCGATAAGTTCGGATGGAAATGAACTTAGCTTGGCACCAGAGACTAGCGTATCAAAAATAGGAAGTGGAACAAGAGTGCTGCCAGCCATATTCGCTCGATGAATCGCTTCCAGCCAGGTATGGGTACCACGAGAAACTTGAAATTCTTTACCCGCAACAATAAATCCCGTAATATCACCATAATAGGTCGCGAGTTTGAAGTATATATTGTTATAACCGCTGTAGAACGGTAGTTGGCACTAATTGAGACAGAATTGGACAAAATTAGAAATGAAAAAATAAAATTAAAAAGAATAAGAAATTTATTGCTTAACCGGCTTTGGCTTTGATTTTACTATTTTCACGTTTCCGGGGGTCAAAATAATTGTTGACTCGGAGAACAATGCCATGTCGCCGTTTGTCTTTGAGGAATTGTATTTCAATTTGCTGATAATTCCCTTGAGCCTGTTCGGCTGCTTGGACAACGGGGCAATGTTAAGGATAATAATATTCTTCTGCGCAAGTTCCCTGAGAACAATGTCAGAATCCCCTTCGTTCCTCAAATCGATTCTCTTAACGTAGAAATCCGCTGGAGGATTTAACGAATCCCCTGCATTTTCAACGAGATCCTGGAGATCAAGGTCGTCTCCGCCGCTAGTTTCGCCCTTTCCTATGATTTTATCAAAAAGTCCCATCTATTCACCTGGTCGTTAATAGCAACCTGTCCTACTAATGATACAAATTGTTTTTAAAGGTATATCAAACCAACCATAATTTGAATTTTTGCGTCTGAGATTGTGGTTTGATATATGCAAGCCGCGTTTTTTCTTAGGCTTGCCATAATCCAAATTAGGGCAGTATTGCCAGCAAGCTATATAAACCCGAAAAGCATATATATAACTGCGGGTTAGGCCGGGGCCAGGGGTCCCGATATCGTATGTCCCCTTTAGACGAGCCGAATGCCCGGGGCGTTGGCTATTGCCAACATGCCCTTTTCCAGAAGCGTCGATACCCTGCCTTATATGGCAGTATTGTACGTGAACCGAGTCAGGCCGAAAGGAGCAGCTCTAATCGTCCAATTCTGTGCTTGTAAGATTCAGGGTGGAGCAGACAGGTTGTCTCGAGTCTCGTGTTTAGAGTCTCGAAATCTGGCTCAGATGGAAGAGGCTCCTTGTTGGCGTATAGTTGGCAAACCGGGAAACCCGCGCTTATTTTTCAGCACCTCAATCGGATTAGCGGTTTATCAGAACGCGGGGCAGTAAACGTTCCATTTTGCCATCGCTGATGGGCTAGGCAAGGATGCTCGGCACGCGCAATTTCTTCAATAAAACGCGCATTGTGCACCCGCCATAATTCATACAATTGACCGGAGTCATTTTCCAGAACATTGCCAATCCTTGAGCCGCGAGTTCCAAACCTTGGACAATACAGAGTAAGGCTCGCATCCGGCCTAATGGTAAACTTCAAATCGCAGAAGCGCTGGCAACGATCGGTTGAACTTTCCTTAAAAGCAAGATTTCCTGCAGCATTCCCTATTTGGGCGGGAGAACGGCACTGGAGGGTTGATGGTAAATAATATTGCAGTCTGGCCAAATTTGGCTTCACCTGTTCAAACGCATCAAGAGTTTTTTGGCGGATTGCTTCATCTGCCATAAGTATGATGTACAGGTTGCACCCGGATTTAGAAATGGCATCTATGGTTTCACGCACGCATTGAATATACCTTTCAATATCCAAATCGCTTTTGATGAATCCATAATAAAACTTGAAGCTCAAATTGATGTGGACATCGGTGGCATAGGCTCCTAAATTTTGAAGGGAATTGAAAAATTCCAGCCCAAGCTCGCGATTAGGCGGTATCAATCCTGCCGTTGTAAGTTGGGTTGCGCAGCCACAAAATTTCACCAGCCGTTCTACGGCATCAAACAACTTTTTTCCTCCTTGGGAATATAGCAAAACTTCCCCATCGTCCAGCCAAACAGGCTGGCGGGTAGAAATTGAAATTTCATCGCTCGAGGTAGCTTCATCAAAAAGTCCCCACGGCATTTGAATGCCTTCAGAATTTGCACCGATTGCACAGGTGCTGCTGCATTCGCCCAAGCATTGCTCGCAAATAGAAAAACCCTGAATTCGAAGTTTGGACTGGAACGGCTCGTTTGCGCTTCTATCTGCAAGCAACCTTCGTAATGCTCGTTCTGACGCGTCTAATTCTCCAAGTTTAAAAAGATAATTAGTAGTAGATATATCCTTCATATCTTGAACATGAGCGTCTGCTTCAATGGAAAGCCCAGAACCCAATGAAAAAAGCCGTTCCAACGTCAGTATAGAACGGGAAATAATACTAGAAATTATTAATAGGTCTTTTTGTGATTTGGATAACGGGTCCCGATATAACGCATCAATAGTGCTAGGAGATTGGACTACACCCAGCATTCTTGAAAACGTGTAATGCAAATCAATAAAATGATCAAAGCCAATCAATTTCAGCACCTTAGCCTAACCAGTGGCCTATCGGATTTCGGGGCGGTAAAAACTCCCCGCTCGCCCCACCTTTGGTGATTCAAACAGGTATCCTTGCCATGGCGTATTTCACTCTCGAATCTGCGCTCGTGCTCTTTGAATAACTGGGATAATTGCCGCCCGTCGTTTTCCAATACGTTCCCGATTCTTGAGCCCCGGTGCCCAAAATAACTGCAAAATGGAGACAAGCTGCCATCCGGCCTTAGAATAACATCTCGTTCATAATCG
>JBAYGV010000103.1:0-4683 GCA_041666445.1 Candidatus Micrarchaeia archaeon
AAGCCTTTTTATCATGTCCGCAGGCTTGAAAGAAAAATGCTTGATTATCAGCTCTTGAATTTTGTCTACTGGAATCTTATTTGTGCCGCGCGTGTCAACAAAAACAGATAACGGTTTTGCAACCCCGATAACGTAGGAAATTTGAACTTCGCATCGGTCTGCCAATCCCGCAGCAACCACATTTTTGGCAACGTACCTTGCCATGTACGCTCCGGAACGGTCAACCTTGGACGGATCTTTTCCAGAAAAACAACCTCCGCCATGATGGCCGCTTCCGCCGTAAGTATCGACGATAATTTTCCTTCCCGTTACTCCCGTATCTCCCGCCGGGCCGCCGATAACGAATTTTCCAGTCCCGTTTACATGAATAATTGTTTTCTCATCCAGCAAACTTCCGCAAACCGGCTTAACCACAGTATCCACAATATCTTTTTTTATTTTTTCCAACGGAATTTGCGGGTCGTGCTGGGCGGCAATAACCACAGTATGCACCCTGACTGGCTTATGGTCAGCATATTCAACGGTTACCTGAGTTTTTCCATCCGGCCTTAGGTAGGGAAGAACTTTTCCTTTTCTCACTTCCGTAAGCTTCATTGCCAGCTTATGGGCAAGCATTATCGGCAATGGCATAAGCTCCGGAGTTTCTTTTGTTGCATAGCCAAACATAATTCCCTGGTCACCTGCACCTTGCTCGTGCTCCTTTTCAACATTTACCCCTTGCGCGATATCCGGGGACTGGGAATGGATGGAAACCAAAACCCCGCAGGATTGATGGTCGAACTGGTATTCTGGAGAAGTATAGCCAATGTCCCTGATTACGTCCCTTGCAATTTGCTGAATTTCAACATATCCCTTGGTAGTAACTTCGCCCATAACTACGGCAAGGCCAGTCGTTACTGCAGTTTCAACTGCAACGCGCGATTTCGGGTCTTGTTTCAATAATTCATCAAGCACCGCATCAGAAATCTGGTCGCAAATTTTATCAGGATGGCCCTCGGTTACGGATTCGGAACTAAACAGATAATTCTTAGAAGACATAAAATTCACCTGTTAAATAAACCCGAATATAATATAAAAAGCTTGCTGGGAAAATTATTCTTATTGGAATAAAATTATCATACAAATAGTCATTTGGATTCATTGGCTATAACTTAAAGCATAAATGAACTCCCGTAAATCGGCTTGCCAAGCGTATTGAGCAGCTTTTGAACAAAGCCTTTCATCATATCTACGGCAGCAAAACCAAGAGACGTCGGCCTTACCCGCACGATTTCTTCTCTCCCAGCAAGGCCTTCTGGAAGAAGGCTTACTCCGAATCCGATTTCAAAATTGCGGGAATCGAAAACCCGCCCGATGGTGGAACGCAATTCGTGGTCGCTCAGCTCCCGCATAATCGGGGGCAGGCCAATCTCAAAAATCCCATCTCGGCCCGGAAGATAGAGAGATGCGTGAAGGCTATCAGTTGAGGGCGGCCGGAACATTTCAATGGCCAATAGATTCACATTGCCCCGGTTTGGAAGGATAACTACTGGATCTAAAGAAATGGAAAGGACGTCCGGAATTATACGCCTTATTTCGAAACCTTCACTTTCAAGAATCCCAACGAATTCCCCGAACAACACGGGCGGCATTATTTTTGCACCAACTTCAAGCAGGTGGCGAACCATTGTTCCCATATTCCTTTCCCGTTTCCATTGCTGAAGGTTGGCTATCGAACGCAGATTTACCAAGCTGTCAAAAAATTTAAGGGCCAGCAACCCAAGGTCGCCGGAATTTAGGAGGTTTGAATAATAGGCTTCTGTTTTATTGTCGTATAACCCCCGCCCCCCCTTTACGCATTTTCCGCCGTAATAAGCAGGTTCAAAAGGGGTTACCCAACGGTTTTCTGGAATATACAGCAATGGCTTTGTGAGCATTGCAACATCGTAGGCAACTTCAGGGCCAAAAAGATGGACCAAATGGCCAAGTGCAATTCCCCTGTCTTCAATAGTATCATGCAATAGGCCGGCAATAACTTTTTCAACCCTAAATCCAGCAAGTGCGGCAAGATAGCCAACTTCGTAAGAATGGGCCTTAGTCGGAGTCCTGCCATCATATCGTAGCATTCCTGCAAATTCAGTCTCGACAAAGGCGCAAGCGTTCAGAACTGCCATTTCCCCTTCTTTAGCAACCCCATTGCGCTTTACTTGTGAAAGGATGTGCCTTACATCCGGATAGTCTGGAACTCGGCTAAAACTAGGGATAAAACGCTTAAAACCAGTCGAATCTGGGCGAGAGGGCGAGAGGGCGCGAGCGCTAGCATGTAGAACAGGAGAATCAGATTTTTGGGTCATGAAGACCAGCGTATTATTAGTGGATATATACCTAGGGATATTAAAGCTTTTCCGAGGTTATATGAAAGTTAACGGACTACCAATAGTGTGATTATGGCGATTGAAAACGCAACTCACGACAAATGGTCTTGGTGAAAGCATGTACAGCGACATTTCGCAGATATTCATAGATAAACTGGATGGCAAGGAGGTTACCGTTCGAGGATGGGTTTACAGGCACCGGGTAAGCGGGAATATGGCATTTGCGGTCATCCGCGACGCAACCGGAATAATACAAGCAACAATCAAAAAAGACAAGGTTGACGAAAAAGGATGGAAAGATTCAAGCGAAGCATACGTTGAAAGTTCTGTAATTATCAGCGGAACAGTCAAGAAAGACGAACGCGCACCTGGCGGCTACGAATTGCAGGTTTCCAGGTTTGAAACGGTTTGGAGAGGAGAGCCATTCCCGATTGCAAAGGATTTATCTGAAGAATTTTTATTGGATGTAAGGCACCTATGGATGAGGTCGCAGAAGCTTTCAAACATAATGAAAGCAAGGCATCATATTACCAACTATCTTCGGGAATTTTTCGACAAGGAAGGATTTTGGGAGATTGCACCTCCAATGATTACCCGTTCGGGCTGCGAAGGCGGAAGCACGCTTTTCGAAATGAATTACTTTGGAGAAAAAGCATATTTAACACAGAGCTCACAAATGTACGCCGAAGTATTCGTATTTTCACTGGGAAAAGTATTCGTACTTGCCCCCTCGTTCAGGGCAGAAAAATCCAGGACAATAAGGCATTTGGCAGAGTACTGGCACCTTGAACCCGAAATGGCCTGGTACGACCAAAAAATGAACATGGAAGTCCAGGAAAACATGGTTGAATATGCAGTCCAGAAAATGGTGAAGGAGCACCCGGATTTATTGAAAGCATGCGGACGCGACCCGGAAACTTTAGCAAAGGTTGTTGTTCCGTTCCCCCGAATGGATTATGCCAAGGCAATTGAACGGGTTAACGAACTTGCCGGTTCTGAAAAAATGAAATTTGGGGATGATTTCGGAGCTGATGAGGAAGCGATACTTACAAAAGAATACGAAGTTCCGCTGTTCGTACACAACTTCCCGAAAGAGATTAAGGCATTTTATATGAGAGAAGACCCGAACAAGCCGGGGACGGTATTGAACGCAGATTTGCTTGCGCCAGCTGGCCATGGGGAAATGATTGGCGGAAGCGAAAGGATTTGGAAGCTGGATGAGCTGGAAGCAAGGATGAAAGAGCAGAATTTGAATATTAAAGATTATCAGTGGTATGTCGATTTACGAAAGTACGGTTCGGTTCCGCATTCCGGTTACGGATTGGGAATTGAACGTTTCGTTAAGTGGATGCTTAATTTAGACCATATAAGGGATACTATACCATTTCCAAGGACGATAAATCGTTGTTATCCTTAGCTAGTCCTTGGAAAGATTTAGCCATCAGGCTAAACAGATTCCCTAGAACAATAAATCGTTGTTATCCATAGCCATACTAATCGTGCTTTGACTCTGCTATAAAACGGATTAGCGCAGATATGCTGAGCGTTGGGCCTCGAGGTTTAGCGACAACTGGCTCATCATAAGCATCATAATCTTCGGCTGCCCTCTCAAACTCTTTTTTACTGTTCCTTGGCGGCAAGTCTGCAAAAGGCACCCCAAGAAGCTCGCTGGCTCTTTTCCTTACCCATTGATAGGGATGATCTTTTGCAATTTCGCCAAGCGCGTCCCAATTGCCTTTTAGTTTTTCCAAGGCATAAAGAATTGCATCTTCCCGGCCATTATTAACTACATAAACAAGGGAACCCGCATCATTAAGCTCTTCTACTGCAAAAACGCGTTTCTTGCTCATGGAGGTTGCAATTCTCAGCAAACGTTCGTGGTGTGGGGAATGCGGACGTTCAGATTTAAGGGTAGGGGACATTTTTCAGGCCCGAACTTATGCAATTGCACGTTTTGCGAACTGCGCCCTTCTTACGTCTTCGTGCAGCCAGGATTTTGCTGGAGGTTTCCAGTCTTTGGAAGCTTGGGCAACGATTAGTTTATATTTGTCCAAATCAACATCTCGAACCCCCTTAAATTTAAAATTTACTATCATCTGGCTATGGAGCAATGGCCTAACTGATACGCCATAGGTGTCAATTATGAACTGCATAATTGGATCATCATTTATTTTCTTTAATATCCTTTCTAATTCTTCTTCTGTCCTCCCAATCACATAGTATTCCCTAATTTTCAAATGCTCAACAGAATAGAAAAACGCAGTAAGATTATAAGCTCCGAATTTAGTGAAATATTCAGTTGCGGAATTTGTAATTATTCCAAATACGC
>JBAYGV010000104.1:0-4579 GCA_041666445.1 Candidatus Micrarchaeia archaeon
CTGCAGCTGCTTTCTGGCGGTCGCATTTGTTAAGTGCTCCGACTGCCAATCCAATTCCGACTATTGTGAGTCCAATGCCTAATCCGATCCGATGTTCTGAAGTTTTTAATAGTCTGTGCTTCATGGGATTCACCTAGAAATATTCTAATCCATATCCAAACGTGCTTTCATATCCTGTCTTTGAAGTGCACCATCTACCGATATTCCGCATTGTTGTTCAAGAACGCTTTGCTTTCGTTTCAGATCTGCGTTTTCTGCTTTTAATTCCGCAAGTTCTTTAGTGCCAAGCCGTTGTTCTGCCACTGGCAGTTTTGCTTTCAGTTCTTGTGCTGCCCGTTCCCTGTTTACTCCATTTGCAGTTCCTGCAGAAAATCCAATCATTAACCCTCCGGTTAGTGCAATTCCAATCATTCCAAAGGTCATCTTTCTCGTCATAGTCATATTCCCCGCCCTCTTCATAATTTTATTTTTGTCATTTCACCAAGTGTATCCGTTCACGTGCCAACGCATATGTTTCTTCCCTTACGTCTCCTGCGATGCGGGGCAGATTATCGCAAAATTCAATCCCCGCTACTTTTTTGGCTATCATATAAAGTAATATTCCGCCTACGGCTCCAATCGCCTTTGCAGCATCATCACTAGCTATCTTGGCGAGCATATTTACTACGTATCCGAATGTTCCGCCCACCCATCCAATTATCGTCAGCCCAATTGAATGCACTCCAACGGACGTCCCATTGAATGTAAGCAATTCTTCTGCATCAAATTCATATCTTCTGAAAGTTGTTCTTGCCCATGCGCACATTCCCGATCCGTTTTTCTCTAAGTTATCGTGTATCTTTTCCCTAATTCTTTCGGTTGCCCGATGTGCAATTGGTTTCAATATCGGAAGCGGTCGCCCATATCTGTCTTCAACCAAAAGGTCGCTGTTTGCCTCAAGAGTTTGCATTCTGCGAATTTGCCTTTCCAGCCTTCGCACTTGAAAATCAAGAATAACGCCGCGGAACTTCATCTGTTCACCATAATCAGATTCTGTGTCTTTTATTGTTCAATTATATTTATATTCTTTGCTGCCATAGGTTACTATAGCAATCATATGCGGTGCATGACTATGGGAGAGGAACAAAAAAAGAAGAAAGATATGCTTGCCGATGCAAGTGCTTCGAAGGATTCAGGTTTTATCCCCGACGGTTCAATACGGGTGATTCCAGTATCCGCGCCTGCCAAGACATTTTTTGGAAGAGCCGCCGAGGAGCCAAAGCCACGTAAAAGAACCGAGGATGGCCCATTGGTTCTAGAACTTCCTAAGCCTCGCAAGCCGCTTAAGATCGAATAAACCGTTTGCCGCTTTCCACTGGAAACACTGGAAAGCGGGGGTAGTTTGCTTATTAACCCTATTTCTTATATTCAAAAAAGATGGACAAGCTATATTTTAGGCATGACAAGCCCCGCCCGCACCAACAGCAATTCATCGAAGATATTTACTCTTCAATCAGCGAAAGCAGGCATCTCCTTGCCCACGCGCCCACGGGATCTGGAAAAACGGACAGCGCTCTCTCGGCTTCTCTTACTTACGCCCTCGAGCATGGCCTAACTATTTTCTTTATCACCCCTAAAATATCCCAGCACAAAATAGTAATGGAAGCAGTGAATGGAATAGCAAAGAAATACGGGTTGGACATCAAGGCAACTGATTTGGTTGGAAGAAGATACGCGTGCATCGACCCCACATTGGAAGGATTCGACCACGACGGTTTCTATTTATCCTGCGAGAAAAAAAGGAAAAAGGAAGCCTGCGAATTCTATCGGACTTCAAAAGGCTATTCTAGGCTGGAGGAGACCAGAGCTAACGAATTGTTTAAACGCGTGTTAACTGGCTACGGTTCAGGTAAAACCCATCCGCAGCTAATCCAGGAAGGAAGGGATTGTTCTGCCTGTCCATATGAATGGATGATAAAGGCTGCTTCTGTGTCCAACGTAATCGTTGCGGATTATTACCATTTGATGATCCCGAAAATCCGGGAAATATTCCTATTGAAAACCAGAAAAAAGCTGGACAAAAGCATAGTAATCATTGACGAAGCGCACAATCTTGCCAGTCGTGTGCGTGAACAGATGTCGAGCTCCGTAAACTCATTTATTTTCTCAAGGGCGGAAAAGGAAATGAAGGCATTGGGCGCTCAGAAAATGCATCTCCACAGCGAATTTGACGAGTGGGCAAGAAAAAGCGTTTCTCGGGAAAGGGAATTGGTCGCAGAACGGACTTCATTTGATGAATTCCTGAAAGCTTATCCGATGTCTCCAACCGAATTGGCGGATTATTTCGAATCCTTGGGCTTGGCATTCATCGAGCAGTTCAACAAGAAGAGTGCGTGCATGCACTTTTCAAAATTCCTAAGGAGCTGGGAAACCGATGAAAAGGGCGCGCTAAGGATTTTGCGAAGGAAAGGCGAATTCTTCTCGCTGACAAAGCGTTTCCTTGACCCATCCTCCGTAACTTCAGATTTGAATAAAACTCATTCAGCAATTTTAATGAGCGGAACTCTTCGCCCTCTCGAGATGCACCGGGATATTTTAGGATTGAGCGAATCCCGAACCGACCTAAAATCCTATCGCTCTCCGTTCGATGAAAACAACGTAATGAATATAATTTCCACTTCAACAACCACCCGATTTGCGAAAAGAGATTTTAAGAACTATTCAAAGATTGCAGAAGAGATAGATTCGCTTGTTTCCGCCTCGCCAAAATCTGAAAGCGTTGCGGTATTCTTCCCATCCTATTCCGTTTTGTCTTCCGTAGTTCCCTTAATCAAAACCAAGAACCTGTTACTCCAGCGTGAAAGCATGAGCCCGATGGAAGTTGCAGAATTAATAAAAGATTTTTCAGCCGGAGGAGTTCTTTGCGCAGTCCAAGGCGGAAGCCTGGCAGAAGGAATTGATTATGCTAACGAAGAAATCAAGACTGCGATAATAGTTGGAATCGCTCTGGAAGAGCCAAACCTTGAAACCAAAGCTCTAATTGAATACTATCAGGAGAAATTCGGAAAGGGCTGGGAGTATGGTTACACGTATCCTGCAGTAATCAAGGCACTCCAAGCCGCAGGCCGTGGAATACGGAAAGAGACTGACCGTTCGGCAATAGTTTTCATGGATGAAAGGTTCAACTGGAAGAATTATCGTTCAATCCTTGATGACGGACGAAGGTTCGTAGTTACCGATGAGCCGGCAAAGTATGTGAAGTTTTTCTGGAGCGGGACGAAATAATAATTATTCGGTTCCGGTTAATCCCAACTGTCTTTCAAGGATTTCCTTTCCCCAACCTAGGACATGCGGGTTCCTCAAATTACCTATCTCATTTTGCATGCTTCTTAAAACCGATGCACTTGGTTTGCATAAGTTAGCTCGTACAATTACAAATTCTTCCGGGTTTCCAGCGCTAACATTATGCGGATTTCCTGCGAATAAATATTTTGTTCCAATCCTTAAATATGCATCCGCAAGTTTCCTTTTTGCAGCGAAACGTATGCTTGCGAATCCATCGGTATATGCCGCTTTAATCGCAATCCCTATTAATTCTGAAGCGACTCCCTGTTCTTGGCATTCTGGTCGTACTGCCAAAAATGGTACGTTTAGTTCTTTTTTTTCAGACCAGAATGTTGTGTTAGTCGATAATAAAATATATCCTACTGCGCTGTTTTCGTGGAATGCTACGAATGCTTCAGTTTCATTTCTGGATAATGCATTTTGCAATCTGTGCATATTTCTTTCAGATGCACTGGGCGTTGCTGCAGAATGTACGTTAAATATATCCCCTGTTAGCGAAAGCACCCTATTATTACATATATCAACCGGAAGACGTTTTCTCGGTGTTTTAATTATCGGTTCCAACGTTCCTGGTTCGCGAGCTAATTCCAATGGTGGAGGGGTTCTATTTTGATATTTATCTCCAACTATCCTTGCCCCAGACATCATCATTTTTTTCTTTTTCCATAACCATAACATCGTTGCGCTCATGTTAATTTTTTTAATCAAAAATGTTTATAATCCCATATATTCGTGTACGTTATTATTCATGTCCTTATCGGGTAATATTCCTTTCCCATCGGATAATAGGTATAGGTATGCTCGTGGAAAACTAACAGCGAATCATAGCTCTTTATGAGGTTTGAAAAATTCGTCCGTAATTCTAGCATAAGTTTCCTGAATGCATTATAATCTTCTATTTCAACATCAAGTTCGATGTTCCAGTCCCCAAGGCAGAGGTCAATGTCTATTATGTTTGGCTGTTGTGTCACATAAGCAAGGAATCTTTTCATTTCATTTTCGTCAAACGAGTCCACCCGTACCAAAACTTTGTAGCTTAGGAATCCGATTTTGTTCCTGTCCAGAACTATCCTCGCACCTTGGATAATTCCAGCTTCCTTCAATTTCTTAACCCGGTAGCTTACTGCGTTCGGGGTTACCTTAAGCTCTTTCGCAACCTCTACAAGCCGTGTACGGGCTTCCTTGGACCATATGGCAAGTATTTTTTTATCAAGCTCGTCTATCTGCGGTGCATAATCCATTTCGCCTCCGAAAA
>JBAYGV010000105.1:0-4565 GCA_041666445.1 Candidatus Micrarchaeia archaeon
ACCAAAAGTCTATTGCGGGGAATAATTATATTGGTTATGGAAAGTTAGGAGGTAGGTTGTTGGCCGTTCGTTTGTGGGTAGTAACGGTTAAGATAAGTAGCATTATTCTTTTTTCTTGAATTTATTCTTCAAACAGTCCTTTTCAAGCCAGCCTTCGTCTATCTCTTTGTTAATCTGAGCCGTTGTCTTTTTTGTTTTGAAGGTTCCGAACAGCGTTTCTATGTCCTCTGCCATACGTTAACCTTCAAATACCCATATTTATAAACCTTTCTCCCAATAAACAAACTCTACCGATTTATTATATCATATTAATCTATCGGCAACCCTCTTTAGATGAGAGAGGAATTAGCAAACTCCGGTTTGCTGGTTTTAGGACATCCAGCTGGCACTACTTAAACCGTATGCCGGTTTCGGACACGCCTGAAATTTAGCCTCTTTCCATCTTATCGCGAGGGCAATGCAAGGTGTATAAACATGACAGACATACGAAGGCCTCGAAGAGGCTCCATGGCATATCGTCCAAGGAAAAGGGCAATCAATCAGAACGCCAGCGTCTATTGGAAGCCATGCGAAGCAAAAAGGATATTGGGAATCTCCGGTTACAAAGCAGGAATGACTCAGGTCTCTTATATGGACCATACTGAATCCCCGACAAAGGGGCAGGAAATAATGAGTGCGGCAACGGTTATTGAAATCCCGCCATTGTTTGTTTACGGAGTAAGATGCTACGACGGCTATAATTCATTGGGCGACGTTCTCACTAATGATGCAACTGCAATGAAGAAAATGAACGTAAAGAAATTCGAGAACAAGGCGGTTGATGAATCGTTAGTGAAAGAAGTTAGATTGCTAGTTTTCGTCCAGCCGGACAAGACCGGAATCGGAAAGAAGCATGCAGAATGCATGGAACTCGGCATCGGCGGAAAAGACGTTAAAGAAAAATTGGAATATGCTAAATCCCTTCTCGGAAAAGAGTTGAGGGTAAAGGATGTTTTCAAGCCAGGAGAACTGGTTGACCTAATCGCGGTTACAAAAGGAAAAGGATGGCAGGGCGCAGTAAAGCGTTTCGGCACGTCTATTCAAAGGCCAAAGGCGACTGCCAAAAGAAGGCACATAGGAACTTTGGGCCAATGGCATCCTGCATATATTCTCTATACTGTTCCACAGGCAGGGCAAACAGGCTATCATACAAGAACGGAAATGAACAAGCTTGTCCTGAAAGTTGGCGACAACGGAAATGATGTGAATCCGAGCGGCGGATTTACTGGCTACGGGTTGGTGAAAAATGACTATGTCATTGTAAAAGGCTCAATCCCGGGACCGGTGAAAAGGCTGGTAAAACTCAGGGTTGCTGTTCGCGGCGCTCCTCAAAAGGACCCGACTGCGTCCTATGTTTCAAAGGATTCAATCCAATAGGTGAACACTTATGAAAGCAAACGTATATTCTCTTGATGGAAAAATCCTGAAGCAGGCGGAATTGCCAGCTTTGTTCTCAACACCGCACAGGGATGACCTGATAAAGCGCGCAGTGCTGAGTGAGGAAAGCAAAAACTACCAGCCAAAGGGAAGCTATCGCTGGGCTGGATTAAACACCTCTGCAAAATATCGAGGCCGAAAGGAAATGTATGGCGCGATAAAAAACAAGGGTATCCCGCACTTGCCGCACGAAGTCCTTCCAAAAGGACAATTCGGCAAAGTTAAGCGTGTCCCTCATGCAGTGAAGGGCCGAAGGGCGCACCCACCAAAAACCTCTGAAATAATCATTGAAGAAATGAACCAGAGGGAATATTTGCTGGCGTTGTGGAGCGCAATTGGCTCAACCACCGACAAGACGTTGGTCTCAAAGAGATGCGGATTCGATGTTTCCGCTCCCTATGTATTAGACAACTCTTTTGAAAAGCTCGTTAAGACCAAAAACGTTCTTGATGTTTTTAATTCATTGAAACTTTCTTCCCTTGTTGAAAAATCCAAGGACAAGCGAAGATCTATTTCTGGCGTAAGGCACCGCTCAGTAAGGACAAAGGCACCAAGGGGCCCTCTTGTCGTTGTCGGGGATGGATGCACCGCTTTGAAAGCAGGAAGGAACATTCCAGGCGTTACTGTCGTCAAGGCAAGCGAATTGAAAGTAAGATTGCTCGCCCCGGGAACGCATGCGGGAAGGCTGACGTTATATACGGAAAATGCTCTTGCAAAAATCAACGAGCTTTATTCCAATAGGCAATAAGGGTGGATATGATGTTCATTTTAGGACCATTAAGGACGGAAAAATCAATCCAGCTGATTGAGTTCCAGAACACGATTTGCTTCAATGTCGACATGAAGGCGACAAAGGACAACGTGAAAAAGGAAGTCGAGCAGCTTTTCAACGTAAAGGTTGCGGATGTGCGGGTAAACATAACAATGAAGGGAGAGAAGCACGCATTCGTACGACTCGCGGTTGGCTCGAAAGCCGAAGATGTTGCTGCAAAGCTTAAGCTTGCATAAATTTCAGGTGAACACTCATGGGTAAGCGATTAAAACAGCAAAAGAGAGGGTATTCCCCAAGGTACAGGTCACCAAGCCACAACTATAATGTTGACTTGACCTATAGGAATTACGATGATGTTGAAAAAACAGGAATGCTCAAGGCGCAAATCCTAAGCCTTCTTGACGACCCGGCGCGCGATGCAATCCTCATGAAAGTGAGGTATGAAAACAACGAGAGCGGCTATTTGCTTGCTCCGGAAGGCGTGATGGTCGGCGATACTATCGAAGTTGGGGCACAGGCAAAATTAAAATCAGGAAACGTGCTTCCATTATACAGAATTCCAGATGGCGCTTATATTTTCAATTTGGAAAGAAATCCAGGCGACGGGGGAAAAATGGTAAAAGCCCCGGGTTCCTATGCTAACATTGTTTCAAGGGAAGGCGGCTTGGTCTACGTGAAATTGCCAAGCAGGAAAGTGAAAATCCTTTCAAACGAATGCAGGGCACAGCTAGGAGTAATCTCGGGCGGTGGAAGGCTTGAAAAGCCAATGTTGAAAGCAGGATTATCATTTTTCAAGATGCACGCAAAGCACAGGCTTTGGCCAACTATTCGTGGTGTCCATCAATCAGCTTATAACCACCCGCACGGCGGGAAGCAGCACCACACAGGAAAGCCAACTACGGTTTCAAGAGGCTCTCCTCCAGGTTCAAAGGTTGGGCACATTGCCGCAAGAACAACGGGCAGAAGGACTGCAAAGAAGATGGAGGGCCGTTCATAAACGGCTGCCATTCAATGCTTATGAAATTGGGTGAAATGATATGAGAAAATCTCTTTACAAAAATTTCGATGAGGAAACGCTCCCGAAGGTAACTATGGAAGAATACATGAAAATGGCAACTTCCAGAAACAGGAGGACGCTCAAGCGCCTTAACCAAAATCCGAGACTGAAGGAATTCATTCTCAAGGTTAGGCAGATTAAGGCAAAGAATCCGAAGAAGGTAATCAAAACCCATGTTCGGGATGCAGTCATACTTCCTGAATGGCTTGGCCTTAGGTTTGGTGTTCATAATGGCAAGGAATTCAAGCCCGTTGAAATAACGGTGGAAAAGGTCGGCTTCAGGCTCGGCGATTTCTCACACTCAACTGGAAGGGTTCTCCATTCCGGCCCGGGTGTCGGCGCTACACGAGGCAGCAAATTCGTATCTCTTAAGTGATGGCTATGTATTCATACACGATTCCAGAAGACAAGAAAGACATGTATGCGGCTTCAAGGGCAGAGGATGTCGAGTCATCCTACAAGGACCTGGCGCAGGTTTGCGGAAGGGTCAGGGGCAAGACCGCCCAATGGGCAGTTTCATTTTTGGAGCTGGCATCTACAGGTGCAGTGCCTATATTATATAAGAGGCACAACAAAAACCTTGGCCACAGGCGGGAGCTTGGCGGTGTGAAGGGCCGTTATCCGTGGAAAGCTGCAAAGGCAGTGCTCAAGACCTTATTGAGCGCACTTGCAAATTCACAGGTAAAAGGATTGAGCGAAGATTTAGTAATAGTTCATATATGCGCAAACCGAAAGCACGTTTACCCAAGGCTTTCTCCGAAAGGAAGAAGGTTCAGGCAAAACTATGATACTTCCCGAATCGAAGTGATTGTGAAGGAAAAGGTAGAATCATCCAGGGATGAGAAGAAAGCCAGGATGGAAAAGGCAAAGGCAAAATCTGCCAAGCAAAAGCCGGCTGAAGAAAAGGCTGAAGCCAAGGGAGCAGCGAAAGTGGAAGGCGCGGTTCACGGTGCGAAAGAAGCAAAGCCGGAGACCAAGCCAGAGCCGACTCCTGAAGTAAAAGCTGAGGAGAAGAAGGCGGAAAAGGCAGAGCAGAATGCTGAGAAAAAGGCGGAAAGGAAGCAGAAGGTAAAATCCGAGCACATCCGCACCGAGTGAAATTAGCAATGGAAAGTAAAACAAATGTTTACAGGTTGATATGATGGTTTACGAGAAAAAATTCATTGAAGAGCCGCTTGCGAAATGTCAAGTCATGAGATTCCTTGAGAAGGAGCTTGACCGGGCATGGTTAGCTGGAGTGGATATCCAGAGAACTCCGAT
>JBAYGV010000106.1:0-4461 GCA_041666445.1 Candidatus Micrarchaeia archaeon
AAAGCAGCAGCGCTTGCAGCGAAATTAATCCATGATAACCGCGAGAGGGGGAAATCAATGGGAATGGATGAATTGATAACTGCGTCTATTTGCCTTTCCACCGGTTCGTTCCTGTTCACAAAAAACAGGAAAGAATTCGAGCACATCAAGAACTTGAAGCTGGTGTAGCGGCAATAAACTTTCTTTCGTTTCCCCGTACGTACCTGTCTACCCAATTCCTAACCATGCTTACTGTTATCTCCCTGTCCAGCTCTCTGCTCAATATTTCCGCAATCTGGTTTGCGTGCTTTCTTTCATTTCGCAACGCATTTACCCGCCCTAATATTTCATCGCTTACTTCCCTATGCCGGTGGCAGCCAGCTTGTTGCGGGGTTCTCCCTAGTTTGGCGAGCCCGGGCATCGTTGTTATATTAAGTTTGCGTTGCTGACCTACAAAGCGAAAATTACTCCTTACCCAATCGGCCAATGTGCTTTCAGCCACATTCTTGAAATTCCCTTCAAATTCTATTTCCAGAACTATTGCAACCTGTATTGGCGTTATCGCGCCATGCCTCCGTATTATTTCCCGTGCCCTCTCACGGACAAGGTCTTCGTTTTCCTGTCTTAATATGGGTTCGTTCAGCATGATTTTTATTGTTCCGCCGCAATCGGTATTCCTGCCTGAAAATTCTATTATGTTTCCTATAATTGCATGCGGCGTTCTTTTTGCAGGGGAGCCTAAGCGCCTCTTGGTTTCAGCCTGGCTGTGCGCTCTTTTGAATGCTTCCAGTTCTCTGCCTTTTGCTGCACGATTTCCGGAAGAGGAATCATTGCCTCCCGTTCGTTGCCCGTTTGCAGTCCTATTGGTCATGGCTATAATTATACTCTACAAGTATTTATAACAGTTATATCTTCGTGCAAATTTCACATATATTTTAATTACTTAGGTCAGTATTACTCTCATCTGTTTATTGGTGGGAAATATGGCGCGCCGCTTAGAGGTTTCTATAAAGGAAGGGGTTCGGGACGTTGTTGGCGAGCGTTTGAAAACTAAAATAGTTTCCGAACTCGGGATAAAAGTAGATTCTGTCCATTTTGTAGAAGCCTATAACATGGATGCAGACCTTTCTGAACAGGAAATGAAAAAGCTTGGTGAAGAAGTTCTTACTGATTCTGTAATTCAAGACTACAATTACAAGAGCGGGTTTTTCGAGCCGATGTGGAAAATAGAAATCGGTTTCCTTCCAGGAGTTACTGACAATGTTGGGAAAACTGCAAAGGAAGCAGTTCGGGACTCGCTTGGAAAAGATGTCGATGTTTATTATTCAAGAGTGTACGCCATCTACGGACCTGATTTCGATTCTGGCAAATGCACGGCCATTGCAGGCCTGCTGTTCAATTCTCTTGTGGAAAAATTCCTCTTGCACGAACCGCTCTACCCTGTCAAGCCCCATATTCCTAAGGTGGCATTGAATCATGAGCCAAAAGTAGAACGAATAAACCTTAGAATAAACGACCAGAAGCTCGAATCGCTTGCAAAGCAAAGGTTGCTTGCATTGAGCCTGGAGGAATTCCACGCAATAAAGGAATATTTGAAAAACGAACAAGTTATGCAGCAGAGGGAAGCAGTAGGGTTGAGCTCCAATATTACTGACGTCGAGCTGGAGTGCCTTGCGCAAACCTGGAGCGAGCACTGCAAGCACAAGATTTTCAATGCAACCATAAATTATCGGGACAATGGCGAGCCCCATGCAATTCATTCTCTATTCAAGACGTTCATCCGCGGCTCAACTGAAAAAATCCAGAAGCCCTATGTAGTCAGCGTGTTCAAGGACAATGGGGGTATAATTAAATTCAACCACGATTGGGATGTTGCGATAAAGGTGGAAACCCACAACGCACCCAGCGCTCTCGACCCCTATGGCGGCGCATTGACCGGGATTCTCGGGGTCCAAAGGGATATCCTTGGAACAGGGCTTGGTGCGCAGCCTATTGCAAACGTAGACATGCTTTGCTTTGGGCCGCTGGGAACCGATGCAAAATCCCTCCCACGCGGGGTTCTTCATCCAAAAAGAATTTATGATGGGGTTACAAAAGGAATCGAGCATGGCGGAAACAAGATGGGAATCCCGACAATAAACGGTTCCATCACCTACGAGTCAGGTTTCACGACCCGTCCGTTGGTCTTTTGCGGGACAATTGGCCTGTTGCCCTCGGTAATCAAAGGGGTAAAAACCAGCGAAAAGAAAATCGAGCCGGGCTGCCTTGCAGTAATGGTTGGCGGAAGAATCGGAAAAGATGGCGTGCATGGCGCAACGTTCTCATCCCAGCAGATTGACGAATCCACCCCGCAAAGCGTAGTCCAGATCGGGGACCCGATAACCCAAAAGAAAACCATGGACTTCATACTTGAAGCAAGGGACAACCTGCTTTATCGCGCAGTAACCGATAATGGCGCAGGCGGAATATCGTCAAGCATTGGCGAGCTTGCGCAATTGTCCGGAGGATGCGAAATCCATCTCTACAACTGCCCATTGAAATATCCCGGATTAGATCCATGGGAAATTTTAGTTTCAGAATCCCAGGAAAGGATGACCATTGCCGTGCTTCCGGAAAACCTTGACAAGCTTGAAGCGATTGCGAAAAAACATGATGTGGAAATGACAGTTGTCGGCAAATTTACCAATACGGGAAAATTCCACGTAACGTTCAAGGGAGAAACGGTTGCCTATTTAGACATGGAATTCCTGCATGAAGGAGTCCCTCAGTTGAAGCTTAACGCAGTTTGGAAAAAGAAGACATTTTCAGAGCCTTCTATTCCAGAAGAGGAGTATGCGGAAATTCTCAAAAGATTGCTATCCACTCCTAATATCGCAACAAAGGAATCGGTAATCCGCCAATATGACCATGAAGTCAAAGGCGGGAGCGCAATGAAGCCGATTATGCTTGGGCCTTGCGATGCCGGAATAGTCCGCCCTCTTCTTGATTCAGTTGAAGGCATTGTAGTTTCGCATGGGATTTGCCCGAAGTTTGTCCATGACGCTTATGACATGTCAGCGCTTGCATTTGACGAAGCAGTCCGCAATGCGGTTGCATCTGGTGCGAAGTTCGGTTATCTCGCAGCGCTTGATAATTTCTCCTGGCCAGATCCGATTCAATCTGCGAAAACTCCGGATGGGGAAGCAAAGCTTGGGGATTTGGTACGTTCATGCATTTCGTTATATGACATGACAACTTCCTATGGGGTTCCGCTCATTTCAGGAAAGGATTCAATGAAAAACGATTATTATTCGGGGGATGTGAAATATTCAATTCCACCAACGCTTTTGGTTACTGTGATTGGAAAAATTGATGATGTCCGCAGGGCTGCAAGCGCGGAGTTCAAGCAAACGGGGGATTATATTTACATTCTCGGGAAAACCCGCAATGAGCTTGGAGGGAGCGACTATTATCGGCTATTTGGCGGAATTGGAAACAGCCATCCAAAAGTAAGGGTTGCAGAAACAGTTCCGCTTTACCGTGCGCTTTCACAGGCAATAGCCGATGGGCTTGTTGCGTCTGTTCATGATGTTTCTGACGGAGGGATTGCAGTTGCTCTTGCTGAATGTGCGTTTCCAGCAGGGTTAGGAATTGACACAGACCTTGGGCTTTGCGACAAGGATACTACTGCTCCAAATTCGCTTTTATTTTCCGAGAGCGCAGGCCGTTTCGTGGTTAGCGTAAACGAGAAGCATATCCAGGAATTTGAAAAGGCAATGGCGGGCAAATCTTTTGCAAAAGTCGGGAGGGTCCGTGGTGATAGGCGTTTCATAATCAGAAACGGTTCCGAAGATTTGCTGATAAATGCCGAAGTTTCTGATTTGAAGCACGCTTGGAATAATCCAAAATACTGAAGTTTGAGGTACTACTTACAAAAAAAATTCAAAAAAGGTGAAACTATGGCGAATTTGAAAGGAAGGAACATGATTTCCCTGAACGATTATAGTTCAGAGGACATTACACAAATATTGGACAGGGCAATCGAAATCAAGAAGAACCCGGAAAAATATTCGGATATTCTCAAGAATAAGACCCTGATAATGCTATTCGAAAAATCATCCACAAGGACAAGACTTAGCTTTGAAGCGGGCATGACCCAGCTTGGCGGCCATGCAATATTCCTTGACAGGAAGACAACTCAGTTTACGATTGCGGATTTTGCAGACGAAATGCGGGCAACTGTGCGTTTTGGCGATATCTTGATGTACCGCCCGCTCAAGAACAAAAGCCTTGTTGAAACTGTGAAAGTTTCTCGTATTCCAGTGATTAATGCACTCTGCGAGAAATACCACCCATGCCAGGCACTTGGCGACGCTTTGACTATGATTGAAAAGAGCGGCGGCAAAGTAAGCGATTTGAAAGGGAAGAAAGTTGTTTGGCTTGGGCTCGGGGACAATGTTAGCAACACCTTGGTAACTGCATGCACAAAACTTGGAGCGAAAA
>JBAYGV010000107.1:0-4422 GCA_041666445.1 Candidatus Micrarchaeia archaeon
ATGACCGGGCTGAAAAGCGAGGATGGGCTTACTTCGTAATACCCTTCAGCAATCCTTATGGTATTAAGCAAAACTGGGAAAACTTCTATCATTCTTTTCCGTTTGCTGGTGCCTTCCGGAACCACATAAATGAATTCAATCCTGTCCCCGCAGAATACTATGCGGTACTGGAGCTGCTTTTTTCCAGATAAATCCTCGCCCTGGCTTTTTTCAACGGTAAGCTTGTCCTTGCTATATTGAATCCTGCTGAAACCCAGGCCTCCGAGCGTTGGCGCTAATTTTGACAGCACTTTTCTTCTTTTTGCCTTTATGATTATTTTTTCTTCCATAGCGACCATCCATCAGCGTTATTTGCCTATCTATTTGCGCTTTTTAGCGCCCTACTTTTTCGTCATTCATCCAAAGTAACGTGAACCACTCCTTTCGTGGATTTTCTCATCTTGGCGAGCGAGAATATTTGTATTATGTTCTTTTCGCCAATCCCGAGCTGCCTCAGGAAAACTATTACCGAAGACTTGGAATAGCCGAACTTTTCCAGAAGCGCGACAATCTTTTCCGCGTCCATAAGCCCGTCGTTCTTTTCGAATTCCATTTTTACCAGGTTAATCTGGCTTTCGTTAAGCCCGAGTTCGTATAACATTTTCATGAGCTGCTCTTTTTCAATTTCTACTTCCATATCCCCACCCCTTATGGTGAGAAGGAACAGCGGCTCCTCCCCATCTATGTGATTCAGCAGGAACGTATTGGATTTCGCCTGCCTTTCAGTGAATATCATGTTTATTGCCGCGTCGCCGACACCGAATTTGGATATTTCCGAGTCTATGAAATTCGAATAGCCGATCGATTCTTTCACATAATCCCTGAATTCCCGCAATACCAGCCTTAGGGTGAACATCGTTCCCACGTTGCTGAATATCGTCTTGTGAATGTCTGTTGGATTCTGGCTTGCGACTATGAGCGCGAAATTGTATTTTCTACCTTCTCGGATTATCGTTATGACATCGCTCCTTTCATCGTTCGCTATTTTCCAGGCTTCATCCAAGACCACGAAGAGGCGGATGCCCTTTTCGTTCTTTATCCCTTCGTAGCGCATGATTTCCTTGATATATTGGAGTATCGTAAGCCCGGCAAGGCTTCTCATTTCCTCTGTTGGCAGTTCGTGCAAATCCAGGCATACCAATCCAGAACGCGTGAGCTTCCTCAAGTCCAGCGTTGAATTTCCTGCAAAGAAGTTGCTTCCTTCCAGCGTGAATCTCCTGAGCAATCTTGCGGCTTTTTTATATCCTCTTCGCTCAAGATGCTTCACTACGTCTATGAGCGTTGGCTTCTCGCCCTTTTTTCTTCGTTTAGAATAGACTTCTTCAAGCGATTCCTCAATTTCATCGCGTATGTTTCCGTAATCCTTCAGTTTTACAAGTATGTCCAATGCTGAAATTATCTGCTGAATCCTGCTTTGCTGCGGCAATCCGACTAAATCCAGAAGGTTCATTTTTTCTTGGCCTAGGTTTATTACTGTCCCTCCAGCCTGCTTTACCCATGTCTTGTATTCCCCGACCCAGTCTATTATTATCGCATTTGAATCCCAGATAAGCGATGCCCGGGTAAGGAATGTCTTGACCAAATAAGATTTGCCGCTTCCTGTTATGCCTACGATTCCAATATGCGGATTAATCAATTTCTTGAAGCTCCAGTAAACCGGCACTCCCATATACCTGGTTTTGCCAATGTATATACCCTCGGAAGGCGGGCTCATCAATAGCTCTTTCCTTGGCTCTGGCGGATGGACTAGTATCATCTTGGAAGCCAGGTCCTTGGAAAACATATGGGAAAGCTTCATTTCAGAATACCTCGTCCTTTATCTCTTCTGCAGTTGTCGGGAAGAATTTGTCCCATTCAAAGCATCTCAGCATTTCGTTGTCTGCCAAGTCGATTACGTCCGTTGAAAGCGAGCTTGAAAGTATTGTCCTCACTTCCTTTGCCTGTCTTCTGACTTTTGCTGCTGCTTCCTCCTTTGTAAGCCCGAATGAAGTGGTGGATGCAAATGCGATTATCTCAACCGGCCTTTCGCCGCTTGTTATCCTTTCCAGCTGTCTCGTGTACATTGCAATCTCACGGTCCAGCCTGGCGTTTTCGTCAACATCCTTTTTGCTTGATCTCCCTTGCTTGGCTTCTGCTGCGCCCCTTCTCGTTTTTAGCTCTTCAATATGAGCGGAGATATCGACCGCTGAAACAAGAAGCGAAATTTTGACCACATATTTGAGCGAGCTTATTGCCTTTTCAAAAGATTCGAACATATACCTCTTTTCGCTGTCGCCCTTGTCAAGGCTGCTTTCGTAATATCTGATTTCCATGAATTTTGAAGCATAATATCCGTTCTGGCCTTTCTTTATGATATAATCCCGAGTCGGGGGAATCTCATAAGTTCCGCGTATTTCGATTATTCTTGCGCCTTTTGTGAAGAACGGGAATAATATGTAGCCATATCTCCAGAAAACTATGCTTAACAGGAATAAGGCTGCGGCGATTAAGCCAAGTAACCCGTTCCCATATAAAAATGCCAATAGGGTCGCAAGTGCCCCGCCCGCAAGAGAAGTTATCGTGACTGCCCGGTTGATAAACATACTTAAATCACCTCAGTTTTGAATTGGATTTCACCTCCAAGTACGGAGGTCATTTCCTTTATGAATACCATTGTAATTATTATTGCAAATATTGGTGCTATTACTGAGTATAATAGGATTTTTGCAATTGCATTGGCATTGCTCTGCGCTATTAACGTTATGTCCCCGCTAAAGTCTGCGGCATAGGTATAATTCGTGTTATTTACCCTCCAAGATGCGCTCATGTTGTCCATTTTTGCAGCTATTGCGTTGTTTCCATTAAGGTCAAGGATTGGCATAGTAGTATAGAATGGGTTTGCATTGAAATTCTGGACTTGGATTATTGCATCTTCTAAGTTCGGAGTTGGGAATGCGACTATGAACGCCGGGTAGAATACATATAACCCGATTGCGATTCCGATAAGGAACCCACCTACTCTTCTTGTAGCAAAGAATGAACGGAGTATAAGCCCAAGCGGCAGGAATAAAGCCAATGCGTTCTGGGCGAAAAAAGCTACAATTTGGGCGTTTAAGTTGATTAGCATTAAAGTGAAGTTCAAAGTTAGTGCTTGGGATGACAGTATGGACACAGTATTGCTTAAACTCGAAAAAGGCTGGATGGAGAATGAACCGAAATTCAGCACCATGCTCTGGTAATATCCGATGGTGTTGGTTGCAGTTACTGTTTCGTTCATTAAAATATATGCCGAGCCCGACAGCTTGTCCAACGCACATCCAAGTTCGGTTATTAAGTCTCCCGCACTGCTGCAAACCGGGGTAACCATTGATGAGCTTATCGACTTTATTGCTTCGACTATCACGGCGATTGCTCCGACAATTGCGGCGTTGACTATGGATTGGAACGTCTCTTCGATTCCGAAAACTTCAACCCTTCGGTAGCCAAAGCCCCGGCCTATGCCGATGGCTATGCCTGAAAGTATTATAGAGATGGTAACTACTGTGACTGCGAGTTGCATTCCGATTATTTCCATTAGACCTCCCGGTAGAAGAGCGAAGATAAGGATTATAAAGCTTTACAATGGCGTCCGAGGTGGGTAGATGGCAGGTGGGTAGGTAGGCGGACCTTCAGAACTTGTAATTACTATTCCTTTTTCCAAGCAAACGGACTCCAGACAACCACATACTCCTGGTAGATGGTGGAAACATCGCAGTCAGCGTATTTTCCTGCAAACTTTTCCCTAAATCCATCCATTATTTCTTTTAATTCCCGTTCTCCCTTAAGGTGAACTTCAATAACTAAATCATATCGTCCTATGGATTCTATGGCGAAAAGGCACTTGTTTGTTGCATTGAAATAAGCGATTGATTCCGTTGCAATGCTCCTGTCCTTTAACGAGATGTTTAATTGGTAGAATTTCAGCCCGATTTTCTCAAAATTCGGGGAACTTACATAGCCCAAGATGATATTTTCCTTTTCCAGCCTTCTTATTCGGTAGGCGACCGATTTCGGGGCTATTTTGGCTTGTTTGGCGATTTCGGTTATTGATGTGCGAGCGTTGGTCGAGAGTATGTTCATTATTGCCTTGTCTTCGTCATCAACTTTGCAGGTTCCAAGCTCAACCGGATAAACTAAGTCTTGGACTTCGTTTCCTTCGTAAAGGAAACGCTGGTTTAACCTATGGGCAGTCGTAAATACTTCAAACTCCTTTTGCAGGACGAATTCCCCATATCTTTTCATGAACCCGTCAAGGAATTCAGCCACTTCGTTGTTTCCCTGAACCATGAGAAGGACTACACAATTGTAATATCCTTCCATGTTTGCGTGGTATGCGACCCGAGGCTGGATTCGGATATAATCCAT
>JBAYGV010000108.1:0-4314 GCA_041666445.1 Candidatus Micrarchaeia archaeon
CTAGTTCTTGGATGAATCTTTTCATTTCCATTGCATACTCCATCAACTTTGCCCCGCTTAATATTCGGCTGGAGCTGTAAAACAGTTCGTCAGCAGTGACTACTAAGCCACCGTAAATCTCTCCTTTAGGGCGAACCGCTAAATTTTCAGTATCCATCATCGTCCCGTCCAAAAGACGGTTATCTTCTAACTGTCCGGTAGTAGTGAGCATTTTTGAGTTGCCTGCAAGTTCAACAACCATCCTGATGAATGATTTGTCCATTTCCAGCAATGCATCCGCGTCCAAATAGGGGGCAATCATCTCAATAGTATCTCCATTGAATAATCTGGTTGCCATGAGCATCCTGACATTAGTGCTCAGCGCCCTGGTCAACTGCACTGGTCTTTCTGTTCGCAATTTATCAATATTCCCGCCATGCTCGTTTACTATTGCTTCCAGCAACCCATCTGCCAGCGGATTCATGCTCAAATAAGGGGTAACTGGTATTTGGAATCTTGCGAATATGCCGTCTAGTTCTGGGTCTGCCATTTCGTCCCTGCCTGCTTGTTCCATTACAAAGCCCCATTTTCTGTTGTGATGGTCTCCGGTTTGGGGTTGGACCCACCCGTCAGTTTCATCATACCATTTTTCAGGATTCAAAGCCATATCATTTTCTTCAGCTTTTCTTCCAGTCCCTTTGAAGCCAAGAATTCCATGTTCCTTTCCTTTGGCTTCAAACGGCTCTTCCATAAGCACGTCAATAATTCGTCCAGTTGTGCATCCGCTCATGCGGCAGCCCCATACTTCGACTAATTTATGCGGAACGCGCGTTGCATATCTTGGATGGGTTACCGTCGCTTTGGATAAGTCATCATAGGGGTCCATTACTGCAATGGTTATCGGCTTTTCTTCAACCACTGCTAATTTCCCTAAATGTTCGACAAGAATATGCTTTAGGTATGGAACATGAGTAAACTTTAGCAATTCTTTTGGCGGTTTGGTTGCGAAGCGGAGCATCAGCTTGACACCTCTGCCAGTTTGAGCTCAAGAACAACGGTTGTTCCGATTTCCTTTATTTGTTCCAAATCTCCTGCAAGATATTTCGTTTTTTTATTCCCAATAACTTCTGCGAATGCTGCTGGCTGGTGTCTATGCTCGAACGGCTTATGTTCTTTCCACCACCTGCAAATCGTCCACGTCATAGTTTATTTCACCAACTTAAATCTCCCATCTTTAATCTCCAGATTCAGGCAAATGCACATCTTCCTGCCATTCTTGTGGCTACTCTTCTTTGTTTTTGCCATTCTTGTTCTGCCAGAGGCGGGCGCTTAATTTTTAGTATCGTTTCACATCTGTCTTCCTGCAATTTGCTTGCCAGCACTACTCCTCCCATTGGGCGAGGCGTAGTATATCTTTCCACCGTATGCAATCTTGCAGCAGTACTTTCTTTCGGTTCACCAGCACATAGCAATAAATCGAATACTGCCTGCCACACTGGCGATTCGAATGCCCGTTCGTGCATGGACCAGTGGACATTAAATGGCAAATCACTGCTTCTATTGCCATATTCTATCCATATTTTATTTGGCATGAATCTTCTTTCTGTAGCCATTGCTTCGGTTAAGAAACTGCTTGTTCCGCATCCGTGCCTATGCCTAGATATGCCAGCATAATCCTCACAAAGACCCCAATCGATTATGCGCACTGCTTTATTGTCAAGTTCTATTAGTATGCCAAGCGAGTCGTGCGTTTTCATTGCCAATTCCAACAAGCCAATCGTGCTCGGAAAATGTTTGCCATACCTTTTTGCAAGCGTATGCCCAAAAAAATGGCTAAATGGGTAGTCCAATGCAACATGGAATATTGCTGCCAAAGCAGCTTGAATTACTGGTGGGTCGTTTTTTTGAAGCGCATCTCCCAACCCCCGCGAATAAATCCCTACTGCTTCCCTGATTCTGTATATGTAATTTTCAAAACAACCTCCTATGATTGTATTATTTATGTTGGACAGCAATACTTTCAACTGAACGGAGTGCAGTGAATTGCTTGCATTCCGCAATAATGAAAATAATTCTGGCTGAGTCAAAATTGAACTGCCAATGACTTCCATCATTATCGCTCGTTTCATTCCCGTATCTATCAAATGTGGGGTGCTGCCTACCAGTTCCAGTGCAAGTTCTGGAGTTAAGAAAATTAATCCATGTTTATCAAATGTTATTTCCACCCCATGGCAGTTTAATGATAACTCTCGTATTGGCTCTGCTCCATAATATTGAGCTACCGCACCCCAATGGATTGCGTTGTATATTTGGAGCCAGCTAAGATCTGAATGGTCAAATTTCATGCGAAGTGGCTTTCTGGAGGATAGTAAATTTGCCAGTTCAAATGCCAGCGAAGTATCTGTTACGCCATGAGCATTTGCCAGGAATTTTCCAGTGTTTGTGTCGACCTTATTTCCAATATCTGGTACACCACGCAATAGCATATCTACCATTTTATGAATTGCCCAAGATTTTTCGTATGTTGGCAAAACCGCAGCTTCAAGAAATATTCTTGAAATTTCTGCAAGATATTTAGCAAGCATTGTTCGTGGGTTTCCTTCTCCTTTTCTAAGCCTGCTAAGGTCTGCCGACATCTCTTCTTCCATTCTGGCACATAAACCACTCAGCTCTTCAAATGTTCTTGTCATAGTTTCACGCTGCCAATTGCAATTCCAGCACTACTGTGGTTCCGACTTTCGGTTCGCTCCTTTCAATATACTGTTTTCCTCCCATCCGTTTTGCAAACTCCCTGCAGGTCTGGAATCCCAATCCATGCTCGCCCGGTGCGTCTGTGGGTTTAGTAGATATCCGCCTTCCGCCATTGAGTGCATCCATTACTTCGGGAGGCATGCCGTTTCCGTTGTCTGTAAATCGAAACCTTGCAATTCTATCTACTATTTCCAAGCTGACATCCATCTTTGGTTCCACTTCTTTTTCTCTTGCAGAGCGTTTTGCATTTGAAACAAGATTATGAACAATCAACATAACTTCCATTGGATTCGTTCTAACGTGTAATTCTGCGTTTTCTTCAAGTTTTCCAAGTTGTACTGCAATCCTTTCTTTTCCCTCGCTCTTACAAATAAAAGATATTCGTCCAAGAAAATTTCTAATTTTCCAAGAAACAATTCCATTCTGTTCTCTGCCTTCGCACAATGCTTTCATTTGCCATGCAAGATAGGTTCCAAATTCCATTACGCGATTAAAATGGAATAGCATTTCTTCGTCCCGTCTTTCAGCAATGGATAATAGTTCTTTTTTTGCATCCCCCAAAACTGATAGTAATGTTTCCATTTCTTTAACAACAAAGTATTCAATCGCTTTGCGCGTTGTACGTTCAGTTGGTTTTTTGTTTTCATCTAATCCGAGCGAAATTCTTGTCGCATCATCTAGATACCTCATCTCACCGGCCATCTCCCCATGTTCGAAATAGTAAATAATTTTTAAGATATTTCTAAGTCTATGTTGTCCTATTTCCAATCCATAGCTAATTCGCAATAATGAAATTCGTTCATCAAGACTGGCAACTTTGGCAAGGGCGGCAGCCCCACGTAACTCTTTTTCAAGAGTGTCAATTGCCTTGGTTGAGTTTCCAAGCTCATGGGATATCGAATTGAACAAAAGCACGTATCTCCCGTAAAACTCCTCATCGCTTAAACGAACCGAACGTTTTCCTAGCCTTGGTTCTGCTAAAGCTGCCGGTTCTCCTGTTCGTGGCATGCCCGTCCGGGCGTTTCGTCTAACTCTCCGTTCGGTTCCTCCCATAAACATCATTCTGCTATTTTCAGTTCAAGCGTTACTGTTGTTCCAATGTCAACCACGCTTTCCTTTACATAAAGCCGTCCGCCCATCATTTCAGCAATTTGTTTGCAGCTTGCAAATCCAAAACCGATTTCTCCACGTTCGAGCATCAAAAGCTTTTCAGTATCGATTCCCATTCCATTATCTGTGAAATCAAATGATATATGGCCGCAGTTTTCATGCGCGCTTACTCTAACATTAGGTTCAACTCCTTTCATTTCAGCGGATTTCCTTGCATTATGGTAGATATTGCTGAATATCAATGCGGTAAGGGTCGGGTCGTTGACTACATCAACATCGCTTTTAATGACGTTTCCTCTAAACCCAGCGGCAGTTCCCATGAGGCTTGCAACAATCATTACGCTTCCGTGCTCTACATCGCCATTAACACGCTGTTCTACCAATCTTGGCTCATAATCCAAATTTCCAGTCAATAGCCCTTCTATTCTATTGGCAAGAGCCATACCATAATCTGTTGCCTGACGTAGCCTTAGC
>JBAYGV010000109.1:0-4257 GCA_041666445.1 Candidatus Micrarchaeia archaeon
CAGCTGCAGAATTCGGGGCAACGCCATCAGCAGTTGAAACTATTCAAGGAAAGGAAAGGGCAAGCATTCCATTTAACTGCGGAAAAGGAGTAGTAACACGCATATCAATAACGGTTAAGCCGATAGCAAAAAAACCGGCAACATCAACTCCTGCCAGCAGCAAGCCTGCAAGAGGAACTGAAACAGACGACTGCTTGGATGGCGGATATCACACCAGTGGGCATAAAACTGGAGTTTCGGGGCAATAGGTAATTTTTATGACACAGATTGAAAAACCAAAAAATAAAACGTGGGCAAGGGTAAAACCTTGGCTGCCGTGGACAACTATCTTAGTGGTGGGGGCAGCAGCAGTATTAACTTTCCCCTATCTAGCGATCCCAGATTCATTACGAGATGAAATAAGAGCTAGAGAATTCAAAAATAAACCGCCAGCATTGGAACAAAGATATGACGCATTCAGGTCGGACATCTTAACTTTCGAAAAAACAGAACCACCAAAACAAAAGCAAGCCGAACCAGCTGCTAAAAAACCGTGCCAGTCTGACGCAACGGATACTGCCGAAGAAATTTTGGGATTGTAGCCCCGTCTATCTTTAACTTTTTATTTTTAAATTCTCCCAACTATAATTACTTCTTATGAAATTCCTCTACAACGCGCCTGCCATATTCCACAAAGACGCGCTGATTATCGGAGACGCCCATTTCGGCATAGAGGGAAAGCTATTCAGGAAAGGAATATTCTCAAACGACTTCAGCGAAAAGCTGGCTGAAAAAATAATTGAACTACTAAAGCAGACGAAAGCAAAAAAAATAATTTTCCTAGGAGACGTAAAAGATGACATAACCTATCTTGACCAGTACACAATCCGCGCATTCCGAAAAATAAAAGAATACACGGACGATGCAAAAAACAAAATAGAAATAATAATCGTACGCGGAAACCATGACGGCGGAATTGAAAATTTAGGAAACGGAATCACTATCGTCCCGTCCGACGGATTTGTTTATCACGGTTTAGGTTTAATTCACGGCCACTCCTGGCCAAGCGAGCAATGCATGAAAGCAAAATACTTGATTTCCGCGCACCAGCATCCGCAGATAGAATTCATCGACTCATCGGAAAAGCGCCATGTTGAAACAGTCTGGATTGTTGCTAGCCCCGATGAAAAAATTATCGGAGAACATTACGAAAATTTCAATAAAAAAATAACGCTAATCATGATGCCCGCATTCAATCCGATAATTGGCAACACAATAAAAACAGGGGAAGAAAAACACCTCGGCCCCATTCTCAACAATAAGCTATTTAAATGGAATGACGCATTATTATACCGTCTGAACGGGATTCCCGTCAGAAGATTATCTTCGATCAAGGTGGCCAGATGGGAAATAAACGAAGAGGAAGGGAAAGACTGATGGTTTGTGAATCGTGCGGAAGAACAATGCCGCGCGACAAGGCAATCGACTTTGACAAGCGAACTACCTACAGCACAGACCTTCGAACAGGGGACAATGTAAGCACAACCGTATTCAGGACAGTTTATTACTGCGTAAGTTGTGCCAAGCACAGAAAAATATTCGAAAAGAAAAAACAAATCGCCATAAAGCGGAGTGAACGTGAAGCTGGGGTGTTCTGATGGACGAAGTCCAGTGTGAGGGCAAAAAATACGTTGCTCTCAAACAGGATATCGGAAATCTCCCGCTCATAGTAGTGAAGGCAAAAAACGGATATATCGCATGCAGCTATATCGACAAGGAAACTGCGGAAAAGGTCGGCGACATCGCTGCCTTTGTTTCCGGGGTCAAGGATGTCGATGATTTCCTCAAGGCAAAGGTGAGGGAAACTACAAGCTGGGCGGAAGATTTGGGCGTAAGGCCAGGAATGAGCGTAAAAAAGGCATTGGAACTGATGGACACGGGTCCGGAATAGGTTTTTTTAAGTCAATTTTAATTTACGCAAAATCGGCGGCACGCCCGCTAACTTTTTTTATTTTCAAAAACCCAGACTGAGCTATTACATATTTTATCTTGCTTGATTTACTTTTCAAAATCCAGAAGTTTGCCGGCTTCCATCTCAGTTCTTCGCTTGTTTCATCCGCTCAGAACTCAAAATGCCCAGCAAAATTAGCGGGAATAAGAACAAGACCCCGCACTTGTAGCTGTCTTTCCCTTGGGTAAATGAGTTCTCCTTATTCACGGCATCAACACAAAGCTCTCTCGAAGTATCAACTCCCATGACAGTAGTTGAGCCCTTCTGCCCAATCTTATCGCAAATTCTTGAATCTGCCAAATAAACTGCAACATCATTGTAGCATAAATCCGCATAGGTATCCGCAGCAACATACCACGAAGCATATTGCCCCAACACCCTAATCTTATCGCATTCGCTTTCTGCAAGGCTAATCCCGTTCGGGTCTATATTTTTCGCGAATGCATAGTTTAATGCAACTTCCCGCATGCAAATTATTTTTTCATCTTCCGGCAGGCCCTGGCAGTCCAAATCAGTTTTCCTGAATCCGATTGTGCATCCAGGAACTAACAAAACTAGAAAAACGATGGCCAACGCAAAATAATAATATCTGCTGACCATCGAAAACCAACTATTCCGAATATTTCCTGAGCATCTGCGCTTTTGCAAGAACGGTTTTTATGTCCTTTTCGCTCTTTGCGCCTGCACAAATCACTTTCCCGTTCTTGAACAGAAGCAAGGAAACTTTCGGGTCCTTGAATTTCAAAATCGCGCCCGGGAATTGTTCCGGCTCGTATTCAACATCCTTCATCTTGTAGGCAATTTTGTAAAGGTCCAAATCCATGTTCAAGTTTGCGGACGCAACGATATTCGTAATGATTATCTCCGGCTTTTTTTTCTTGATGATTTTCTTTGCGTATGGGGTGAGCATCTTTACGGTCTTCTCGATAGTCTTCTCAATGATGTCCCGCCGCTTGCATCCAACGCATACGACCTTGCCGTTCTTGAAAAGAAGCAAGGAAGCCTTCGGGTCCTTGAATTTCAAAATCGCGCCCGGGAATTGTTCCGGCTCGTATTCGATTTCCTTTATTTTCTGGGCTAGTGCGAACAAGTCCAGTTCAAGCCAAAGATTAGCTGATGCTACCATGTTTGTGATTACATACTCGGGTTTTTTTACCAAAATACCACCGATAATAGATTATACTGTGCCTTTTATATGAAATGCAATCCTTTAAAAACATAAGGTTTAAAAATAAGGAATGGGGTTATCTGATTCTACGGCGTAAAAGCTGACAGTTAGCAGAATCAGAAGACGAGATAGGTGATTTAAAATGGTGAAGAGATCAAAGGGCGCACTTTCAAAGAACACAAAAAAGCTCGCGCGAAAGAAAAGGACTACCGTAACAGATATTATTAGGAAGTTTGCAATAGGCCAGAAGGTCATACTCACTCCGACTGCGTTCAGGGGCGGGCTTCCACATCCAAGATATGCGAACAGGCATGGGATAGTGGTGGAAGAGCGCGGAAAATCCTACGTGGTAAGGATAAGGGATGGGAACATGATGAAAAATATAATTGCCCACCCAATACACCTCAAGCTTTCTAAGTAAAGGTGCAATCATGAACACGACATCATCCAAAGCAGTTTCCCTTGCTGAAGCAAAAAAAATAATGGAAAAGAGGGAAAAGGACGGAGAGCTAGGCTATGAACAGCAGCAGGCATTGGAATACCTGAAAAAATTCGCGAAAGACGGGGAAGAGGCAGTTGTAAAAGAAATTGCCAAAAATAAAAAAGTGCCTCACGAAACTGCAGTAAAAATCGCGGACATACATCCGAAAAAGCCGGAAACAGTAAAAGCGATACTTCTCAAAGACAGGATTGACCTGAGCGAGGAAGAAATTGCAGAAATACTAAAAATAGTTGCATAAGGTTTTCAACATGGAAGAATACGCCTGGATTGTAGAGTACATGTCACAAGGGCATGCTACCGATATGCGAAAGGAACCGATAGTGCAGGCGATAGGCGAAAGCGGGTTCACACTGCTTGAAGCAAGCGTTAAGCCGGATGCAAACATAGTCATAAGCCAGCGAGTCTATGTCGGAAAGGATAACCGAAGCGAAGTAGAGCGCATAAGGAAAAGGCTTACCTATCTTGAATTATCCACTGGCGCAAAGGAAATACTTCCAAATATACTCAGAAGGATTGTTGAGACTCGGGAAAAATTTTTCATTGAATTCATGAACAAGGCAAGGCCGATGTCCATTCGAGTTCACACGCTTGACCTGA
>JBAYGV010000110.1:0-4206 GCA_041666445.1 Candidatus Micrarchaeia archaeon
GATCCATTACTAGGGTTATTAATTAAGATAAATCCACCCAACCACCCAAAATAACCGAGGGCTTTACTGAGATATAACCCGATATGTTTAACCATAGGGTATAAGTCCGCTTGGGGCTTCACTTTCGTTCGCCCCAATCCCATCAACTTTTGCAAGTTGCTGGTCGCTTGGGGCTTGCTAGCCCCAATCTTTCGCAGACTTCGTCTGCTCAATCGCTTGGGGCCCTCTTCGTTCAGCTTCTTCTTTCTGAAATTTTCATTTCCTCGATCTGTTTTGCCTGTTGGCAAAATCTCTCGATTTCTGATGAACTCTCGATCTGTTTTGCCTGCCAGATTCGTGTTGTTCGCGAATGGAGCTTCGTTTTACTCCCATACAATCATTAATAAAACAGGCCAACAATAACCCTTTTAAATATTGGGCAAGGAGTGATAGGCATGGTATTCGGATTATTCAAACAGGTTCAAAAAAACCCGGAAGAAGAGTATGCAGAAAAGGCAAGGGAAGAGCTAGCTGCTAAAAAAGCTGGACCAACAGAAGAGAAAACAGAAAACTTCCAGGAATTCATAAAAACCCCGGAAGCAAAAAAACTAATTGCAGAATATACTAAAAACAAAAAATTCACTAAAAGAGGGGTTGTCAAGCTTCTTCTTATCCTTCATCCGATGATGAAATCTAATAAGGGAGTAACATCGGCTGCAAAGGACATACTTTCTTCGCTCGTAGGAGAAGACGGATTATCAAGATTGTTAGGCGTGCTTAAGCTAGTTCCGGAAGGAATAATGAAATGATCTGGCATGGCTGACGAAGATCTTGTAAAAAAAGGAATCTGCCCATCCTGCCGCGGAAAGCTTGCCAAAAGAGAGGGATGCGACGAGTGCCCCGCCTGCGGCTGGAGCAGCTGCGAGGATGCGTAGGGAAAAGTTTTTCCCTATTACTCGAAAGGAGATAGGGTATGTTTTTATATCCTTCTTCGCTAAAATTCCTTTTACTTAAAGCCCCGATAGCTCAGCTGGTAGAGCGACTGACTGTTATAGCCCCTTTTCTTTGGAAAGAAAAGGCCCTAGGGTTCAAAAGAAACCCGTAACAGATATCAGTAGGCCAGAAGTTCAAATCTTCTTCGGGGCGAGCTTTTTATCGTATCAAAAAACATAACTTTATAAGGTAATTGTTATATAATTTGATACTATGGAACTAAACAGAAGAGAACTGGAAGTTCTGGAATTAGTACTAACGAAAAAAGAGAATCTTACTAACATAGCTTCAGCTTTGAAAATAAAAAAATCAAACTTAAGCAGATACGTAAAAAAACTAGAAAATTGTTGGCTTATTACGGAATGGCAGAAAGGAAGAACAAAGATAATAAAGGCTGAAAGCCCGGTGGAGTTTGGATTCTCTCAGATAAAAGGCGAATTTCCAGCTCTCAAGCTTACAGACATACTGATTGGAAAAACGCCTTTTTTTCTAAGCTTCCTAAAAAGAAAGGAGCAGTTTAGGATAGCAGATTTGGATTTGCCAGTTGCAAGCGCAAAAAGAGTGCTCACAAAACTTAGAAACTTAGGCATTTTGAACATGCCTAAGAGAGGAAGTTATGGGGTAAGAAAAGAAGCTGGAGACATAATTGATTTTACTAGAAACACCCTGCTTCGTGCTTATGCAATGGAAGGAAAACTAAAATTTGATGCTAGCCCAATGCGCATTATGGGATCATTTAACAGTTGTAAGGATATCGAAGTAGTTATCGAAGTTAATAGAGGGAAAAAAGCACACGGATATTGGCCAACTGCCTATTCCGTATTTCACGGATATGGCGTGAAATTGATAATGGCGGGAAAGTTTTATTATACGAATTTTGAACCAGAACTTGAAGACATATTAATTCATGCACTAGTAATATCAAACGACACAAGAAGCATTGCATATGTGGCAGCGTTAATGACCAAAAATAAGATAGATTACAAAAAATTGCTAGGTAAAAAACAGAAATTTGGAATAAGCGAAGAATTCCTGAAAAATCTTATAGAATTCGTGAAAACTAAGGGCAAGAAAACATTTGAACGATTCCCAAGCTGGGAAGAAGTAGAAGGTGTTTTGAATGGATAAACAATTCGATGCAAGCTATATTGATGAAGAACTCCAGAAAATAGGAACAAGAGTAAAGAAACCGCTGAACATCTATCTTATCGGCGGATGTGCAATGTCTTTCCGTAAGTTGAAAGAAACCACGAGGGACGTGGATATGGTGTTAAGAAACAAAGAGGATCTTCAAATCTTGTCAGATGCGTTACTTATGGCTCAATATTACTCGCCATTTCAAATCAAAGTTGAACATGAAAAGTTAGAGCCAATGAAAGTTTACGAAAACAAAGACGAATTTCACCTGGATTTGTTCATTGAAAAAATCGTTGGAAAACTGTATCTTTCAGAGTCGATGATTTCCAGGGCAGAATTGCATAAGATTTATGGAAAATTATCTGTTTATCTCCTTTCAAAAGAAGATATTTTCTTGTTTAAGGGTCTGGCAAGCGAAGGAAGAAAAAGGGATTTGCCAGATATGGAACGTTTATATCCTCGCATGGATTGGAAAATAATAGAAAATGAATTGGAAGGCCAAAAGCTTTCGGCTGAATTGAAAGGGCTGCTCAAAAGAAGGCTGGAAGAGTTTAGTAAGGTATATCGACTAGATGTGCCTTTATTGAAAAAGATAAAGTAGTTACCCCCACATTTTATGATTGACGTTGTGGGTATAACTATTGCTCTACTCTTCTATGCAATATGCTGCAAATTCGGGGGACAGTGTCTCCCATTTTTGAATCTTGCACACGGCACCCGTAAAATTCGTCAATCAGTGACTGACGAATTGATTTTAAAATTGGCATAGTATTTTAAACTTTCAAAGTTAAGTTCAATTTTATGAAATACTATTTTCTATTTCTGGTTCTATCCTTATCGATTGTATATGGCAGTAGTTGCACCCCCGACATTCAATGGAGCAAAACTTTTAACGAGTCAACGTGGAGTGAAGTGCATTCACTGCAGCAAACTTCAGACGGGGGATATATTGTTGTCTGCCTATCATCTAACGACAATTCGTGGATAAAAAAATTAGATAATAAAGGCGATATTGCCTGGGATAAAAACTTCTCAAATGGTAAGTATACCAACCTCGAATCAATTGTTCAAACAACGGATGGCGATTTTATCCTTGCTGGCTATGTAAATTTTAAGGGTTTTGGGGCGGAAACCGATGCTCTTCTTGCTAGGGTAGATTCGAATGGAAATACCAAATGGGTTAAAACCTATGGCGGACCAGGTACTGAAGGTGTAAATTCTGTTGCCGTAACACCTGACGGGGGGTATATCTTTGCAGGCTGGACATTTTCACAGAAAAATAACTATGATTATTGGGTCGTAAAAACAGATGTTAACGGCAATATGCAATGGAATAAGAGTTTTGGAGGTAGCACTGGCGAGGAGGCATATTCCATTCGGCCAACCTCAGATGGCGGATATATAATCGCTGGCCCAGTTAATTCTATTGGTGCTGGTAGCGATGATGCTTGGTTGATAAAACTCGATTCGAATGGTAACGAACAATGGAATAAAACGTACGGTAAAAGTAGTCAGGATGGTGCATATTCAGTTTGGCAGACTTCTGATCTCGGATACATCATCACAGGGATTACAGATTCTTATAATGGACTAGGTGGAAACTGGAATGCGTGGTTGATAAAAACTGACTCACTAGGTAATACACAATGGAACAAAATCATCGAGACCAATAGTGCTAGTATCGCGCATTCTGTTCAGCAAGCTCCAGATGGAGGTTATCTAGTTGTGGGCGAAAGCTATTCGTCATTTGGTCAATTTAAACGTAAAGGTTATGCGTGGATTGTCAAAACTAATTCCGAAGGAATAATAGAATGGACCAAGAATCTTACGAATTCATATAATGGCGCAGCCTATGCTTTCCAACAAACAAGCGATGGCGGGTATGTAGTTGCAGGATTTTCCGGTCCTATAAATGAATTAAACCGAAATGCGTGGATTACAAAAATAAACCCATGCGATAATTTTTGCGCTGCCCCATTTTCCCTCTTAATTATATTGCTCTTCAGTTTAATTTTCATCAGCTCAAATCCCGTATATATAAATCAGGAATAGATTGTAGACAGTGCATGCAAAATCTTGGCTCACTAAGAACTAATA
>JBAYGV010000111.1:0-4195 GCA_041666445.1 Candidatus Micrarchaeia archaeon
ATTTTGCGGCCATGTCTATGACACATGTTCCTACTGCACCGCTTTGAGTTATGAACGATATCCCCCCTTCTTTTGGGCGTTCCAGCTTGTACATTGGGAAAAATATATTGTCTACATGTTTTGAAGTGGTTATCGTCCCAAGGCAATTGGGTCCGATTACTGCAATATTATTTCTGGTTGCTATCTCCCTAAGTTGGCTTTCCAAATCTTTATTTCCAACCTCTCCAAACCCACCAGTAAGGATAATCACTCCAAATATTTTCTTTTTTCCGCATTCTTCCAATATCTCCGGTACGGTTTTTGCAGGGGTGGCAATTATTGCGCAGTCCACCATTCCTTCAATATCCATGACTGATTTGAAGCATTTTAATCCGCCGACATTCTCATATTTTGGATTAACAGGATAAATTTTTCCAGCATATTTTCCAAAAAGCAGGTTTTTCAGCAATACGTTTCCAAGCTTGTTCGGTGTATTTGAAGCCCCGATGATAGCTATTGATTTCGGCTCGAATATATATTTCAGGTTTTTTTCTATTTCGTTCATGCTGCCATTCACCTGCTAAATCTCACATCAACAATGTCGCATCCGTTTTCGTCGAATATGACTGGGTTCAAGTCCATTTCCTTAATGTCCTCTGTCTTCAGGAATTTGCAAACATCCAGAAGCAGTTTGGTAAGCGATTTCAGGTGGATTGGTTTCCTGCCCCGTGCGCCAGTTATCAAAGGATGCGCTTTTAGTTCCGCAACCATTTCCATAATATCCTCTTCTTCTATTGGGCATATCCTTGCGGTTATGTCCCTGAATATCTCAACATAAATACCGCCAAGCCCAAGAACAATCATGTGGCCGAATTGCTCATCTTTCTTCCCCCCAACAATTAGTTCGACCCCTTTTCTTGCCATTTTTTGGACAAGAATCCCATCCAGCTTCTTTCCTTTTGCGCAGGAAGCAATGTCATCGTAGGCAAGCTTTAGCATCTCCCCATTCTTTATATTTACCTTGACTCCGCCGACGTCGGTCTTGTGGGTTATTTCCGGAGAAACTACCTTTAACACAATGGGGTAGCCTATTTTATTTGCAATTGCTGCTGCTTCGTCTTTTGATTTGGCAACCCCGTAAGGTATAAGCTTGAAATTATATTTTTCCATAAGCTGGAAGTCCTCAATCATTCCCATGTGCTTACTTCTTCAATCAGATTTTTATACTCTATTGGCATCCTATTATCTGTTCGGAACCGAATCCAGGGCATATATTGCAATATTCGCCCGATTGTATATTTGGGTTCCATTTACAAGAACATTTGCGTATTCTGTGCCCGTAACTACAACGTAATCAAATTTTTCAATGCCCGTATTTTTCCTAAAAATTCCTTCCCCCCAAAACATCCGGCTGAAATCTCCATTGTAAATTTTTAACCCAGTTTTCGGGTCTGCCCAATAGTCTTTTATAAGCCGTTCCACAACTGCAGAATTGTTTTCGGTTTCATTGTCATTTTTTATTAAAAATATCCAGCCAAAATCATCGTATTTTCCGTTTAGCTTCTGTTCCGTAAGCGCCTTTTCCGCAATTATCGTTGGGGCATATTCGCCAATTACCAGCACGTTGCTCTTGAACACCAGCAAGTCTCCAGCTTGCTTCTCATAGGAATAGGTTTCTGCGTAACCCCAATAAAATGACGTGATGAATACGAGGCTTACCATGAACATTGCAAGGATTATCATTATCGTAAACGTATCTATTTTTACCCGAGTTTTATCATAGGCAAATACGCACGCAGAAAAATATGCCAATGGGGGCAGTATCATTGCAAAGTGCCAGGGCATGAGTGGTGCAGCCAAAAGAGGGAAGATAATAAATAACAGCCAAATGGCCATCGCCCGGTTTGTTTTCCAGTATTTTACCGCACCGAAAATTCCCATCGCAAACCAGACGTTTGTCGTCATAAATAAAGTGTAAAATGACTGGCCAAGCCGTTGGGCATAGGTTAAGGTTTCGCCTATTTTTCCAAATATATCCGAACCGTAAACTCCGCTTTGAATTGATGCGTCAGAGAATATCAAATAAAACAGCAGTGCTCCTACTATTGGTGCAGTCAGGGAAGCTAAAAATTTCCAGTCTAACAGCCTCTTCTTGTCAGCAAACAGGAAGTATGCAACAGCTACTGCTGGTGCAACCAGGGCAAGGAAAAGCTTTGTTATAAACGCAAGCACAACCAAAATCCATGCTGCGAGGTAGAGCCATTTTGACCGGTTTGAATGCAAATAGCATAAAATCGCTCCGTAAACGAATGTCAGTGTAAGCGTATCAATCAGGGCAGTATTACTCAGGTAAATGTTTAGTAAAATTACGTTATATACAAATGTCGAGAGGAATAAAATTGCGGTGTTTCCAATCATTTTTTTCATCAAGAAATAAACCAGTAGAAGGTTGATTGCGCCAAACAGCAGCGATGGATAGCGATAAATTGCCTCTATTGGCATTCCGCCTGCCAACCCAACCTCTTTCAACAGCCCTATCATTGCCCCGTAAACCCAGAAGAAAACCGGCGGCTTCCAAGGCATATCATAGCCAAAAAGTGTAGGTGCAATGGTTGGGTGGGAAATCTGTTCCTCAACCATCAAGCTGTAAAGAACCTCGTCTTTCATCAGCGGAAGCGTAGTAAGGAACGGCAACCTCAAAACAAAATACAAAACAACCATTATTGCGATAAACAATATCTCTGCCCGTCGTCCTTCCCAAATTTCTTTTTTTTCATTCACAAATTGTGGGCTGATGCGTTCTGCCATTATAATCCCAGTTTTACCCTGACCAGATCCCCTACAAACGTCAGGATTTCCATGTTTCCGAGCTTTGTTTTTCCAGCCCGCCTGTCTTCAAAGAAATAGGGGACCTCGCGAATTTCCAATTTGCGATTTCCGGCAAGTATGCTCATTAATATTTTGTATCCTCTGCTCTTAATTTTCATATCGCTGATAATCTTCTTTTTTACCCCAAAAAATCCGCTCATTGGGTCGCTTGCCCGCGTTTCCAATACTGTTTTTGCAAGTGCCGTTGCCCCCAGTGAAATTGCTTTCCGATGCACGGGCCATTTTCTCACCCCTCCCCCGGCAATATTCCTGCTTCCAATTACAATGTCGCAATTATCCAGGGCGTTTGCAATTTCAGGGATTTTTTCGGGGGGGTGGGATAGGTCCGCATCCATTACTATTATTTTTTCCCCGCTAGAATTTTCAACCCCGGCCATTACTGCCGAGCTTAATCCGAGCTTGCCAGAGCGTTTTATCAATTTTATCCGTTTGTCTTTCTTTCCAAACTCTTCAACTTCCCGCCCGGTTCCGTCTGGGGAATTGTCATCAACAATTATAATTTCGAATTTTTCCGCATTCTTTTCCATGACTCGAATTATCCTTCCAAAAAGAAGCCGGATGTTTCCGCGTTCGTTATAAGTAGGTATTATTATGGAAATCATAGGCAAAACCCAAACCAAGACTGAAAACTGGAGACCCAAAACAGTACATGGGCCCGTGCGGGATCGAACCGCAAATCTCCTACATTTCATCGCCTTCAAGAGCTCATCCGAAAGGCGTTGTCAAGCAGGCGTGTTAACCATTGTGGGTTTATTCTTTCCACTACGGGCCCTATAGCGTCTATGAATATTCATAGAAAAGATTAAAAATCAGCAGAACTCGGGCAGAGCTAGAACACGCCAACGAAATCAAGCATAGAAAGCAGTGCAATGACATACATTGCCGGGTGTATCTCGCGCCTCCTGCCGCTTACCCATTTTAGGAAAACATAGCTTATTGCGCCAATCCCAACTCCATATGCTATCGAATAGGTAAATGGGATTGTCCCAAAGGTAAGCAGCGCCGGTATGGATTCAGTTTCATCAGAATATTTTATTTTTCCTATTCCGGAAATCATCAGCAACCCGACAATTATCATGGTTGATGCAACCGCTTCTATTGGAATGGATTTTATGAGTGGGAAAAAGAACAGGGAAAGCATAAATAATACCCCGACCACTATTGCGACTGTGCCTGTTTTCCCGCCAGCTTTAATCCCGCTTGCGCTTTCAAGGTAAGTTATTACTGTCGGGACTCCAAAAAATGCCCCTATCCCCGCGCCAAGGGAATTTGCCAGCATTGCCCCGTCCTTTGCCTTTTTTTCAGCCTCTTTGCTCCAGAACTTTGG
>JBAYGV010000112.1:0-4184 GCA_041666445.1 Candidatus Micrarchaeia archaeon
CGATTAAGGGAATAGACAAAACAAGAACGAGCGTTGTGCTGAAGGAAATTGGATAGCTAGGCAGCAAGCTTGAGTTCAAGCACTACGGTAGTTCCGGTTCCATCGCTCCGTTCGATATGTAGGTTTCCACCCATTTTTTGCGCCAGTTCACGGCAATACTGAAAACCAATTCCATGTTCTCCAGATTTGCCGGGTTTTTTTGTAGTAACCTGTTCGCCGGCATTCAATTTTGCTATTACTTCCGGGGTCATGCCGTTTCCGTTGTCGGTTAATCGAATTGCCAGCTTACTATTCTCAACGGATACCTGGATTATAATCTCCGGTTTAATCCCTTTCTCTTGCGCAGACCGCTCGGCATTGGAATATAAATTTTTTCCAATAAGAAAGATAACTGCCGGGTGGGCGATTACCATCTTGGTTCCATCATAATCATCAGTTTTTCTGAATTTAAATGGAATCGGATCGCTGAATTTTTCAAGTGCCTTACTAGCAGACATCGGAATCCGTTCTTCAAACACATCCATGCTTCCTGAAAAAAGCCGTTTCAATTCCGCGGAAAACAAATTCCCGAATGTAACTAATTTTGAAATTTTTATTGCCCCGTCATCCGACATGCTAGCATGTTTGGATGCTGCGTCCAATGCATCAATGCTTTCAGAAAACGAACTTGCCAACCTCAAGCCGACTGTTTTTATTCCATCAAGATTTTTTGCGCGGTATAACCCGCCGCTTCGTTTTAAGCCAATAAGCGCAAGATCCGAACGCGAAAACCCTGGCTTTGCTTCAAATCCGCTCAACAGCCTACTAAGACAGGTAAGACCAACATAGCTCTCGGCAGCGGAAAGTGCTAATTTCTGAATTTTATCCTTTGGAGCTCGGCCAAAAGGAATCAGGCAATTCAATGTGTCCCCGCATTCGTGGGCAACTCCCCGGCCTAGGAGACAGTACAGCTCTTTAAATCTTTCAAAATTTGCAGTTTTTTCTATTAGTCCTGCATCTGGAAATTGAAAATTTCGGCCTTGCGAACGCCTGGATGTCACCATACGTTTATGCATGTGAAATAATAAGCAATTAAGTGTTTATAAATCAACTAGTATGTGGTTACTTTATTCCTCCAATCTTCTTTTCCAGTTCTTTTTTCACCCGCTCGCTAACCGACGGGTCTTTTGAAATGAAATTAGCGTAAAAGCTCTTGAGCATTTCTCCAGTTTTCTTTTTGTCCAGCAGATATGCCTTTTCTAAATAATCCTTTGCCTTCGGATCGTCGAGGAGGACTAGGCATATTCCCACGTATACATTCGCTTCCGCATCTTTCGGGTTTAGCTTTAATGCATTTCCGAACGCTTCTGCTGCGTAGCCAACTTCAAACATTTCCAAATGGGCCATCCCGATTATTTTGTAATATTGCGCCCGGGGCTTGATTGACAGCGCACGCTCGAAACACTCGTAAGCAGATTCGTAGTTCTTGAGTTTTAACGAAACTACTCCTCGTAAATACCATAAATCATCGTCATTCTTTGATTTTGAAAGTTCCTGGTCAAGCAACGTGCTGGCTTCGCGTAATTTGCCTTGGGAAATGAGATTTCTTGCCAGGATTGGGATTTTCATGCCAAAAGGACGCAGGGGAAATATTTAAATATTCTTTTGTTTATAAGTATGTTGAAGAATGTTAAAAAGTGGAAGATATGACAAACGTTTACAGAGAAGAAACTGAAGAAAAAAAGAGCCAAACGCTTGGATTGGTAGCAACCGCCAAAGCTTTTGTAGAATATGCGTATAATGAATTATTTTCCAGAATGAGCGGAAGGGAAACAAACGCAGAATTTGGAAGAACCGTTTTATCTTCGCAATTGAATTCCAAAAGAACGGAGAATCTTGAGCTAGTTTTGAGCAAATTTGAAGATGGAAAAACTGGAGTTGCAGGGAATCTTTTCAGGGCAATAGGAAATTTGTCTGGCTGAACTTTTTATATAAACTCGATAAACTGCCCGAAAACAAACTCCACAAAAGGACGCTCATTTTTCTTCTCTACTGAATGAATAAGAGCATCAAAATATTTTTGCGCATTTTTTGAGATATTAAGCATCGGATAGCCCGAATCTAACAGCGCTTTGTTCAAAATAAGCCTTGAAACCCTTTTGTTTCCGTCCTCGAATGGATGTACCATGTAAAACCTTAGGTGGAATAGTGCAGCAAGCTCTATTGCGTTCAATTTCCCCACATTTTCATTGTACCAGCCAACAAGTTCGGTTAGCTTTGATTTTATCTGATCTGGAGAAGGCGGCCTGAAACCTATTTCTTCAACTTTCTCGTAACTTTTTAGGTAAATGTAAGCCTGCTTTGCCCTCAGCGCGCCCGGATCCTTGTTTGGGTATTCTGCCATTATTATCTTGTGGAGTTCCAGCAAAAATTGGAGAGACATACCTTTTTTGCTGTCCTTGGCATAACGCAGCCCTTTTATCATATCTAATGCAACTTGAAGGTTTTCATCCCGTATGCTGTGGACGTTCTTCTGAGTGAACTTATATGCCAAATCCGCATCTTCCTTGGTTATCGGAACTCCTTCTGTAGTCAGCGTAGTATAGACAAAATTAACGGTGTCTATTTCGTCCTTTTCATCCTGACTGGCCTTGCTGAATTTTTTCATTTTGGCAAAATATCTCCGCCTATGCTTCTCTGCTTCTATTAATTGCCCTTCAGTCAAGTATAGGTGAATGATGCTGCCAAGAATTTCCTTGTAAATCTTCTCTGCCAGCTTTCTTTTGGCAGTTTCAAGATTGGATTTATCCGGAAGCCTGCGGCCCAAAAAAATAGAATATGCCTTCGGCTTTTCAAATCTGATGGTTTCCTCAAGATAATAGTATTCCTGGCCAGTTACCTGCTTTTTCCTGATCCTCATAAACCTATTATGGATGGCAAGGTTTTAATACCTACCACACATTTTCAGCTCTAAATGTGTGCCTAGATTTTACGTCATAAGTTTCTACCACACATTTTTATGAAATTAAGTGTGACAGAACGTAAATTAGGCTCGAATTGGTTAGCCTAAGACTCACGACTTTTGAACAATTGCTGTTCCTAACTTTTGCAATTCTGAGCAATTAAAAAGTTGAGTTTCTGCTGAAACGCGCCAACATTAATATTGATGGGGAAGTTTTTGACTAGCCAAAGCTTTCCTCAGTTTTTTAGAGCATAGCAATGCCATATCCCCATCAAAAACAAGAATTATCCATCGTTTTTCTGATTTAAATGTAAAGATAGACTTATCACCATATCTTCGACCTTCTCGTATCACCTTTATTTTATTTATTTCGTAGCTACGTTGTTTCCCGGAATACCTTTCAAAAATGAACATGCCATCCATTATGTTCCATGACTTGACTATTGAACCATGAAGAAATTGAGAAAGCAATCCTGCGAGCCAAGTAAATGGAAGATATCCAAAAATTATTTCACCTTTGCTAAAAAAGTTATATAGCATAAAAGCAGCAACAATAACGAGGGAAAATAACCAAATTAATCCGGCCCCAATCGTAACAAAATCATAGCTACCAATATCAATGCGACCTTTTAGGAAAATCGAAAGTCCTACGAATAAAAAGAGCCACAACAGGTAAATCAAATAAATGTTAAAGAGTCGTCTCGGTTTTTTCATACTATTCTTTATGGGCTTACTTTTTATATTTTATGCCATATGTTTAGTATATGGATTTAAGGAAATATGTCGTTATTGGCATGGCTGCATTAATTGCATCTGTAGTGAAAATTATTTTCAATTTAGATATTATAACCGCAGGATTTATCTTTGCGATACTTATTATAATTTCGTATTATACTGCCGCAAAAACCGGTTACTGGAAGATTCCTAGCAAAAAACCTAATCAACCAACTGCTTAGAAAATAAACTCGGAAATGTGTGGTTTCGCTAGCTAAAAACTACGTACATCTGACCGATGAAAGCTACTCAGAACGTACAACTTTTATTATTCCATCGACTGAACGTAAGTGAAAGGAGATAAATAACGAAACTTACTCCATCTCAATAGTTCCCGGAGGCTTATTCGTAATGTCGTAAACAACACGTCCGACATCTCTTATTTCATTTGTAATCCGGGAAGAAATTTTCTGCAATACATCGAATGGAATTTCTGAAAAGTTAGCAGTCATTCCATCTAATGAACGGA
>JBAYGV010000113.1:0-4171 GCA_041666445.1 Candidatus Micrarchaeia archaeon
ACGCTGGTTTTCTGCCCATTATCCCTTCGTGCAACCATCACAGAATCCTTTGCCAAATCCCTTTCCCCGACTTCAATGCGGAACGGGACGCCTTTCATTTCCCATTGGTTGTACTTGAAACCAGGAGTGGCATCGGAATTATCGTATTTCAACGAGAAACCAGCGGACGTAAGCGAACTGATGATTTTTCCACACGCTTCGTCTATCTTTGCCTTGTTCTCTCCCTTGTAAATCGGAACCATTACGATTTGAAGTGGAGCGATTGCGAACGGAAGCACCAAGCCCTTATCATCCCCATGAGTTGCAATTACCGCAGCATAAATCCTTGAAATGGCTGGTCCGTAACAGGTTTGCCAAGCATATTGGGATTCGCCTTTTGCATCCATGTATTTGATATTGAACGCTTTTGCAAAATTCTGGCCAAGCATGTGGGTGGAAGGAAGTTGGAGAACTTTTCCATCCGGCATTAATACGTCCGCAGCGTAAGTATCAACTGCGCCTGCGAACTTGTCCCATTGCGGCCTTTTGAAAAATAAGAATGGGACACCGAATGTTTTGTGGATGAATCTTTCAGCCATTTCCATGTCTTCTTTTACTTGCGCCAACGCTTCTGCTTCAGTTGCGAATACGTTGTGCGCTTCTATCCAATGAAATTCCCTTGAGCGAATGAATGGCTTTGTTGCCTTTGTTTCATATCTCCAAACCTGGCAGCTCTGATATAGTTTCAATGGCAAATCCTTCAAGCCCTGAATCCATAATGAATACATTGGATACATTGCGGTTTCACTGGTCGGACGCATTGCATATCTTTCTTCCAATTTGTTTCCTCCGGCTTCAGTAACCCAAAACACTTCTGGAATAAAACCTTCAACGTGTTCCTTTTCCCCTTTGAAATTTGATTCCGGGATTAATGCCGGGAATAATGCTGGAACGTGGCCGGATGCTTCCAATCCATCTTCGTAAATCCTGTACATTTTTTTTATGGATAGGACTGCCCATGGCATGAATACGATAAACCCTTTCAGATTATAGCGTAAATCGCACAGGCCAGCATCTTTTGTGATGGAATTGTACCATTCTGAGAAATTCGATTTAGGGACGTTCATGGAAAAATAGTTTGTAGAGGCAAATTAATAATGCTAGAGGAACGCAGGGCATTGAACGGGCGATGTGGAAGTATTAAAATACTAATTATAGAAAGTAAATCATTGTGGCATGCTTTAAGAGATTAGGTCAAGTTCCAATTACAGGCATATTTGGAGGTGGCAGCCCAGACCCTAAAACAAGAGGGCTGCTGAAAGACTTGAACCCGATTCTTGATGCTGGACTTGGATTCCCACACTTAGCATCATTGACTCCTGCATTTTCAAGAAGATACCTAGAACGAAACGGGGTTTTTGAAGCAGAAAATCCGGAGCAAGCAAGAACGAGAGCGAGGAATGGAACGTTCAGCGCGAGAGGAAAACGAGAAATCAGGGATGCGGTACTGGCACTAGGCGAAGTGCTGGAAGGGCCGCTGTTCGTCAGGTCAGGGGAATGGGCATCTGGATTGGGAATATGGGATAGCAAAATTGCATACTTGCGACCAGGCACAATGCTTGGGAAATTCAACATACGCGAATTTTTAGAATTGGTTGAAAGATGCATCAAAGAAGTTTTGATCAGCGACTTCAAACCAAACGCAATGGTATTCAAAAGAATGAAGAAGCTCACGGAACCGCCCGGAATATTGCTTACGCCAATGGAAGGAACCACTGCAATTTCAGACAGAGGGGCAAAAGTATTCCTTCCGGGAATTTCGATGAATTTCTTGGGGTGGATAAATAGAACCTGTATGTACACCCTCGGATGCGGGATAGGCGCTGCAAACGACAGATATCTGGTAACTGGAGGGATGGGAAATAGAATCGGGTGGTGGGGTGCAGAATATGAAGATAGGTTAATAAAAAGTTTGCATACTGCACCTTATTTGGGGAAGGATGAAGGAAGCACGCACTATTCAGAAATGAAAGAATTTGGAAAAGCCCAGTATAGGGATTATGCTTGCAAAGAAAGCGCATGGAAGGCAGTTGAAAAAAGAATACGTGGGTTGATTAAAATAACCGGGCCAAGATATCTTGAGCTGGTTTCAAGAGGATACCAGGATCCGGATTTGACTGTAGTCCAATCGGCACCATTCAGATATGAAAAAATAAAAGAGCCAAACATGGCTGAAAAACAGGTGGTTTGGAGCAATATTGTCTATGGGACTGGGATCGCAAATACTGAAAGGGTGAAATACGTTGATTTTTATTGCAGGACAAATGAAGCACTGAAAGAAATAGAAGATTATAATAGAACGCATGAAAATTATTTACTGGTCTTGAATTTAGGCTTTTTAACTGATATTTGTAACTTGGAATTAAGACACGTGTACAATGCAAAAGCAATAGTTGTAGAATTTAAAGAAACCGGACGCACCTATGTGCACACCCACCTGAATGGCTGGATGCGGGAAGCAGGAATAATTGTCGTAGCTAGATACAATCCTGATGAAGAAAGTAAATTCCAGTTCGGAATCATGGATTCGCTAAAAGCCAATCCGGAACAGGAACTTAAGTGTATGGTCTACGCTGACGAATTCAAGCAAAAAGGATGGCTCGCTGTCCTCTAGTTTTTTATTAAACCGGGAACTATAGCCCAACCATTCTGAGCATTGAATTAGGCTCAAAAACATCCAGTATCGAATCTATAGCCGGACGTATGACCAAAGCAACCGCAATCATTACCGCAACCATCACAATGGCGATAGCAATGTTGTCTTTTTTCAACTCCGAAGTCTCATTGATATCAGGAGTAAGCTCGTCCCAAACCCTGATTGAAACGTAAATTGAAAATACTGCGAATACCATTCCAACCAATACCTTGATTATTGACACAACAACGGTAGCGACAGCAGTTACGAATGAAACTGACGGGGTTATGGTAGCAATAGCATAACTGACGCTGCTCTGGACAATTATGGCAATTGAAATGATTATTCCTGCCAAAAGAATCCCTACGGCAACGTTACCTTTTTTCAATTCCTTCCATTCCTCGATATGCGAGGTTAACTTGTCCAAAAGCTTGGTTCCAAGATAAACAGATGTAATCGCAAGCACCAGCCCGATTACCAATTTAAAAAATGCAGCCGCAAGATTTGAAAAAAACGTTTCAACAGACAAGATAAACACCCAGATACTGCTAGGGAAATGGAATTTAAAAATGTTCGGGCGGAGAAGATAGCTATGAAATACCAGATTGATGTTTCTCATGTCAAGAAAATGCAGAATAGCATTTGGGACGAAATAAAAGGCACTTTTGAATTCAGGAAGGGATACGGCCAGCCATTGCCGATATTTGGGCATTATGGCGGAGTATTTGATTGCAATGGGGAAAAACTAGTTATTCATACAGATGGAGTTGGAACTAAATTGCTTACTGCACAGGAAGTAGGGAAATTTGATACCGTTGGAATTGACGCCATCGCTATGAGCGTTAACGATATCCTTTGCATGGGCGCGGAAACTCTGGTTGGCGTTGATTATATTGCGCTTGCAAAAGAAGACGAGAAGCTGGTTAGCGAATTGATGAAGGGGCTAGTAGTTGGTGCGCGGGAAGCTAGCTGCGCCATAGTTGGCGGGGAAACCGCAATTGTCCCGGATTTATTGCACGATGACAAGGCATTTGACTTGACATTTACTGCTGTCGGGCGGATTGTAAGCGGAGAAGTGATTACAGGAGAAAGGATTACGGAAGGGGACGTTCTTGTTGGATTGGAAAGCTCGGGAATTCATTCAAACGGATATACGCTCGCAAGAAAATCCCTTGACGTAAAGAAATGGGGGAAGGAAATGCTTATTCCAACAAAGATTTACTGCAAGCCAGTCATTTCGATGATTAAGTCTATCGGTTCGGATGTGCACGGAATCGGGCATATTACCGGCGGGGCGTTTTCCAAATTAACCCGCTTGAACAAAAATGTATTGTTTGCGCTTACGGACGTTCCGAAACCATTGCCGATATTTGATGCGCTTGCAGAGAAAACCCCGAACGTTCGGGATTTATATACGACGTTCAACATGGGGGTCGGGATGGTTGTTACGGTTTCGAAAGGAAAAGAGGACGAAGCGATTGGAATTGCAAAGGCAAA
>JBAYGV010000114.1:0-4118 GCA_041666445.1 Candidatus Micrarchaeia archaeon
AATTCCGGCAATTGCAGAGCCAATCAAAACGAACAACGGCTTGCTTTCCTCAAATCCCTTGCACAATAGGTACAATTGAAGGAACAGGAGCGGGTAGCAGAAAAGCTGGTAATAGAGCCGTACGGAATAGAAAAGCGAATATGGATTGAGAAGCGAGCCTGCTACGCTGTTCCCAAGATAGTAGCCAGGGTTTAAGAAAATGCCGGATGACAGGGCACTTAATGCATCTGAAGACCATGGCGGAAAATAATAAACCCACATGCAAGTCATTGCAAGAAGCATTACTACTATGCAAAGCAGGCGGCTCTTGAACAAGCGCGTAAGGAAAAGAAGCATGAAGAACGAGCAGAAAAATCCGAAAATGAAGGAGAGAATGAGATATGCTGAAAACAGCCCGCCAGTAACGCTAGCGAAGAAGAGGAAAACCGATTGCTCAACGACTTCAGTTGGATAGGAATCAGATTGATGCTCATAATTCATTGCATCCGGAGAGAAATGCGAATTGGAATAGGCAGCAATGCGTGAAGCGTAAAGGAACTGGTCCTGGTCGTATTGAGCAGACCTATCGGTAGAAAAATAATTATAACCAGGGGTTTTCAGGAGCGCTGCTGTGTGTGGAAGGACAAAAAGCAAGGCGATAACTAGGCTTATCAGGATGAAATCCTTGTTTCTTCTAATGGCCCCTGCAATTCCATTACTCTCGTTCTTCTTTGATTTATCCATCTAATCCCCGAAAATCCTGAGCTTGAATAAATAGTAAACGAACCCAGCCATTGACTTGAGCCTTGATGAAAAAGTGCTTGACCAGTTGGATTTCCCGTGCTTCCTTTCTGGAAATTCTACGGAAATCTCAGCAACCTTGAACCTATTCATAAGAGCGGCCCATTGGACGTAAAAATCAAGGGTGAAATCATTTGGGGGCTTTCGCAAAAGTTTCAGCAATGAATTGTGGAAAACCTTTGGCTGGGCATTTATGTCGCTGAATTTCTTTAGGAAAAGGACCGATGAAAGCAGAAGGAAAATAGTTGAAATTATTGAGTGCCGGGCATGGCGGTTGCCTTTTACGAGCACGCGTTCCGGGTTAGGCGAGGAAACCAGGAGGCCGTAGGCTTTGATTATGTCCCCGGGGTCGCACTGCAAATCCGCATGGCTGAACGCGAGGAATTTTCCTTTGCATGCCCGCAAGCCTTCCATTACGCCAAAACCATAGCCAATGTTTTTTTCAACTTTGACAATTTTGGCGAACTTGTAGCTGTTTTTAGAGATTTCTTCCTTGAGAACTTTGCCAGTATTGTCCAATGAACCGTTGTTCACAAGAACTACTTCAACGTTCCTGCCTGAAACCACGGATGCTAATCGCTCTAGGACAGCGGGAATATTCTTCTCTTCGTTATAACAAGGCAAAACAATTGAAAGTTCTATTTCTGGCAAAACTAAACACCCATTGAATCGAATATCTCTAACTAAATGCCCACGGTGGTTTTAAATTCTTTGCACCAATCACTTTGTGTTTGTGGTCAAATGAAAATAATCATACCCATGGCTGGCGAAAGCGAACGGTTCCGGAAAGCCGGATACGCAATCCCAAAGCCGCTCATACTTGTTGATGGAAAGCCTATGATTGAGCATGTAATAGACCTATTTCCGGGCGAGGAAGATTTCGTATTCGTATGCAACTCGAACGACCTGCAGAATACGAACTTGCGGAGCGTATTGCTCGGAAAGAAACCCAAGGCAAAGATAATAGAGATAGAATTCGGGAAGTTCGGGCCAGTCTGGAGCGTTGTTGAGGCGCTGAAAAAGGAGGACTTCCTTGATGATGGGCCGACAATAGTCAACTATTGCGATTTCGGGGCGTTTTGGGATTATGAAGCATTCAAGGCAAAGATGAAGGAAACGAATTGCGACGGGTGCATAACCGCCTACAAAGGATTCCACCCGCACAGCCTGGGAAATACTTATTACGGATATTTGAAATTGGACAAGGACGGATATATGGAAGAGATAAAGGAAAAGGAATCTTATACTTCCAATAGAATGGAGGAGTATGCATCCGCAGGGACATATTATTTAAGAAATGGCGGAATGGTTAGGAAGTATTTTGCAGAACTTCTTGAAAAAAAGATAAACAAGAACGGGGAGTATTACGTAAGCCTTGTGTATAACTTAATGCAACGGGACGGGCTGCGAACGCATATTTATGAATTGGAATATTTCTTGCAATGGGGAACTCCGATGGATTTGCAAGAGTACCAGTTCTGGTCAGATTATTTTTCAAAGGATAGGCTGAATGGAAAGGCGATGAACGGACAAGAAGGAGAATCAACCAGAAAGAAGTGAAATCAATGGCAAACCTAATACCAATGGCAGGGGAAGGGAAAAGATTTTCCGATGCAGGATATTCAGTTCCAAAGCCACTCATAACCGTTTCAGGAAAGCCGATGATAATCAAAGCGATTGAAAGCATGCCTGATTCGGATAAATGGATATTCATCTGCAGGAAAGAGCATATAGCGAATTATGGGCTGGACAAGATATTGCGTGGCAAAATCCCGAATTGCGAGATAATTACCGTGGATAAGACTACTGATGGCCAGCTAGCGTCGTGTTTGCTTGCGCGAAAACTGCTTGATGAAAATGAAGAATTATTCATTGGCGCTTGCGACAACAGCATGGTTTGGGAAAGGAAAAAGTTTGAAGCATTGCGGGCGGATTCTGGAATTGACGCAGCAGTTTGGGCATTCACGAAACAGATGAACTTGACGATAAAGCCAACTGCATGGGGCTGGGTTGATGCGGATTCAAGCGGGAAAGTAAAAGGGATATCAGTAAAAGTCCCGATAAGCAGCGAACCCTACAACGACCAGGCAGTAATAGGCTCATTTTGGTTCAGGAGAGCCAAGGATTTCCTGTCTGCTGCAGATGAAATGAAGGAGAAAGATATCCGGGTTAATAATGAATTTTACGTTGATTCGATACCGAACGTGCTTATTTCGCACGGCAAGAACGTGGCTTCTTTCCTGGTCGATAAGTATATTGGATTCGGGACTCCCAACGACCTAAAGACTTATGAATATTGGGAAGGATATTTCAAAAAGACACGAGCGTAGCAGGAAAGATTCTATGGGAAAATATTTTGGAACAAATGGAGTCCGCGGAAAATTCGATTTTCTTACCCCAGAGCTTGCCATGGAAATTGCAAAAGCTATTGGAGTTTACTTTAAACGCGGGAGAATAATCATTGCCAGGGATGCAAGGCTTACTGGAGAATGCCTTTCCTATGCAGTATTTTCTGGATTGCAAAGCGTTGGGTGCGACGTGATTGACCTCGATTACGCGAGCGCTCCTGCTGCTGAATTTATGGTAAAAGAGCTCAAAGCAGACGGGTTAATAATAATAACCGCATCGCACAACCCGCCGGAGTGGAACGCGCTGAAAGTGGTTGACCGGAACGGAATAACCATTTCCAGCGAACGGGCGGTTGATATAGAGAAATTGATTGGGAATTGCGAAAATGTCGGATGGGAAAAAGTTGGTACGCTTAAACGGGCGGATTATGTTCCTATTACGAATGATTATATTGAAACAATACTGAAGCACGTGGATAAGGAAAAAATAATTGCGAAGAAACCGAAAATAGTGCTCGATTACGGAAATGGAACCGCAGTCATTGCAGCCCCCGTACTGTTCGGCAGATTAGATTGCGAGATAGTCGGCATTAACGAAAAGATGGACGGGCGATTTCCCGGACGGCATTCCGAACCAACAAAAGATAATGTGAAAGAGCTTATTGAAAGAGTGAAGAAAGAGAAAGCAGATTGCGGGATTGCCTGGGATGGAGATGCTGACCGCGTAATTTTTGTGGATGAGAAAGGCGAATATGTAGTTGGGGATAAGGTATTTGCGCTTTCCGTGCTTTGGAAGCTTTCGGGGGCTAAAAAAATTAACTCCGCTTCAATCGTCACCACGGTTGCAACCAGCAAGGCAGCGGAAGATGTTGCTGCTCGATTCGGAGCGAAAACGATTTATACCAAGATTGGAGCGCCCTACCTTTCGGAGGAGATGGCAAAAGGAAAGGCGATAATTGGCGGGGAGGAGGTTGGCGGGGTAATCTGGCC
>JBAYGV010000115.1:0-4086 GCA_041666445.1 Candidatus Micrarchaeia archaeon
AATTCAACTTCAATTCTTCCTATTCTTCCATTTTTTTGGAGGTCCCTCAAATCGAGTTCGTCTCCCAAAAGCCCTTCGGTCTGCCCGAATATTGCGCCTACTACGTCCGGCTTTTCTACCAGCCCGCCTATGTCAACATTAGAGTGAACCAAGTATTTTACTGTATCAATGTATGTTTTTCCCATAAAAATTTCACCTTGTTTTGTGCATCGTCATCCGGCATTTTTGCCGAATGCGTTTCAATCATTTAATTTCCGTCATTTCGTTTCTTATCTCATTTCCTTTAGTTTTTCCCGTACTCCGTCTTCCGTTCCATCGATTTCAAGCAATTTCCTCCTGCTTGTTGCACCGCGAAGAATGCGAACTTTCAGTCCGAATCGTTTTTGGAATTCCTTGATTATTTCAAGGTTTACCCTTCCGCGTTCAGGCTCTTCCGTCGCATGTATTGCCGCAGTTTCGCCATCGATTTTTACCGAAAACTTTTTTGAGTTCGGGGTTACTTTTGCCCATAGCTGCATTTGCTGCTACCTCTGGGAAATCGCAAAATAAGTAGGAGACCTTTTTGGATACTGCGCATTGTTGACCAAATCATCAAAGCTTTAAGCTCCGACGGCCATCCATGTACAGTATTTTCCGTTATTTAAGCGCTGCGCGTTCCTCTATCAGGTCCACGACTGCCGGGAATACTTTCATGATATCCCCTTCGCTTAATACGCCTATTAGTTCGCTCTGTTCGTTGACTACGGGCAGCCTCTTGATTCGGTTTTCCCTCATTGCCTTTGCTGCGTCTTCGAGCGTTGTTGTCGGTTTTACTACCCGAAGCGGTTTTGACATTATCGCCGATACTGTCACTTTGTACGGGTCTTTTCCCGCTGCTATCAGCTTGTCTACGATGTCTCTTTCAGTGATTATGCCCTTTGCCTTGTCATTGTCCTTTTCGTCAACTACTATGACTGAGCCTATCTCATTTTTCTTCATGAGTTTGGCAACCTCCAGGATGCCTGCGCTCAGGGGTACGACTATTACTCTTTTCGTCATTATGTCTCCTACTTTTAAGTCTGTTCCCATGGGTATATCTAGGAGAGGAAATATTTATAAAGAGGGAGTTTTCATTCGGGTGTTCCGTATCCGATTGGAATTTCTAAAATTCCAATTCTGAAAAAATTTTTTACAATTTTTTCATCCTGAAAATTCGTGTTCTTCCACTGTCTAATTTTTTATCCTCGCTTTCGATTAATCCGATAGATTCAAGATGCGATAGGTAATTGCGTACGGTCCGTTCGTTAATTCCAGCCTTTTCGTAAATCTCCCCGCTCGTCATCCCTCCTTGCTTTCCGTTTTTCAGCAGTTCAAGGAGTTTGGTTTCATCTTCCTTCAGTTCATCTTCCTTGTCCCCCCTGAGCGAGAGCCCGACTTTTTTCTTTGCAGACTCCAAATCTTCGTTATCTATCTTCTTCTTGTTCGCCTTTTCCGCTTCCTTTCCTGCCATCCATAGCAATGCAATGCCTATGCGCGAATCGCCATTGTTCTTTCCTGCGAATCCAGCGCATGCACTTATCAATTCATCATCCCAGGTGCCAGGCTGGAACCCCATTTTCGCCCGTTCTTTCAATATGTCCCTTATCTGTTGCGGCCCGTAGGATGCGAATTCAACAGCGTTCTGTGCCAGCGAGCTTCTTATCCTCTTATCCAATCCGGCTACGAACGAAACATCATTGGTAATAAGAACGAGCCCGATTGCTATTCCATAAATTTCCTGCATCCTCAATAGGTCATATAGTACTTCGTCCTCCTTCTTTTTTTGGAGAATGTCCACTTCGTCAAGGACGACCAATGGGACTTGCTTTAATTTTTCAACCGATTCCCGAATCCTCATGAATAGCTCGTCAACCCCTATGCCTGTTGATGGGACTAGGGCGTCCATTCCTTGGGCGATTTTCGAGATTATTGCATATCTCGTATTATTTTGCCAGCAATTCACGTAAATGACCTTTGCCCGCTGGGTGTACTCTGAAAATTCCTTCATTACATATTTTGCAGTGCACGTTTTTCCAGTTCCGGGTGGGCCGTAAATCATCACGCTCGGCTGTTTCCTCTGCTCTTCCAATGCCTTTACTGCAAAAACAATATCCCGTATCTCCTGTTCCCTGTGGAGTATTTCATCCGGCAGGTAATCTGGCCTGAAGACCTCTTCATTCCTGAAAATCCGGTTTTCTGTAGATTGGTTTCGGAATACGTTCACATTCAGTATTAGCTTAAAAAACTGATAAAAAGGCATAGGGTGATAAGGTATACATGAAACCGATTCGCATACTGGCATTATTATTGGTGATTCTTTCGTTCTTTGTTTCGTTCTATTCCTATTCTCTGCTCCCGGAAAAGATTGCAACCCACTGGGGAATGTCTGGGGAAGCCAATGGCTTTTCTGAAAAATCATTCGGAACCTATCTTCTCCCGATAATAACTTTGGTTGTGTTTGAGCTTTTGGTTTTCTTCCCGAAAATCGATCCAATGCGGAGGGATGCAAAAGGATTTGAAGGGTATTACGATTTGTTCGTATTAGTGATAGTTGGATTTTTCGCGTATTTGAACGTTGCGACAATTTTGTTCAACCTCGGCTATTTGGCAGACATGAACATCATGCTTATTCCGGCATTCGCAGTCCTGTTCTATGTTATGGGCATCCTGCTTGAGCATACAAAACCGAACTGGTTTATCGGAATCCGCACGCCATGGACGCTTTCGAACGAAACGGTCTGGGACAAAACCCATGCGCTCGGGGCGAAATTGTTCAAGGCAATCGGGATTCTTGCGCTTCTCTCGTTGTTTGTTCCGAACTATGGATTCATTGTGGTCGTGGGGCTTGCTGTTTTCGGGGCTCTCGGGACGGTGGTTTATTCCTATCTGGAATTCAGGAAGCTGAAGCGTACCAAAAAACAATGATGAGGCAATGCGCGTGGTTTAACCTATGGCAAAAACTCACTGGTCTTCCCATCTGGTATTCATGCTCGCCTGCATCGGCTCTGCAGTGGGGGTTGGCAATATCTGGAGGTTTCCCTACCTTGCGGCGGAAAATGGGGGCGGGACGTTCATACTCGTTTATTTGTTTGCAATTCTTTTGCTGGGTTTTCCTGTCCTTTTGCTTGAATTGCTCGCTGGGAAAGCATTGTCTTCCTCCCCGTTGAAATCTTTTGAAAAAATAAAAAAGAACTGGACCCCGCTGTATTATGCGAACTTTTTAATCGTAATTCTTCTGTTCTCTTATTACGTAGTAATTACTGGCTGGACTCTTGGATATTTGGTTCTGTCCTTGGGTGGCGCAGTATCCCCGTTTGCCGATTTTAGTTCAACCTATCTACCAGTTGTTTTTACTTTCGCAGTTATGGCGATACTTTTTTTCGTTATGCGGGTGAATATCAAGCAGGGGCTGGAAAAAGTCAATTCAATTATTCTTCCGCTTCTCTATGTAATATTGCTTTTCCTTCTTTATGAAGCCGTGAAACTGCCGGCGTTTCCGCAAGCCATTCAGTACTATACCTCTATTGATGTTTCAAAATTGCTTATGCCCTCCTTTTGGCTGGTTGTAATTTCACAGGCAATATTTTCGCTTAGCATTGGGCAGGGGATAATGCTGGCCTATGGGGCTTATCTTTCGAAAAAAGAAGAGCTTGTGAAATCTTCTCTTGCAATCGTTTCAGCGGATACTGCCGCATCCCTTCTCGCCTCGCTTATAGTGTTTGGCTTCATGTTCTCCTTTGCCATCCCTCCGAATACTGGCCCAAGCCTTTCATTTGAGGCGCTTCCCCATGCATTCCAGCAGATGGAATTCGGTTCGCTTATTATGCCTGTTTTCTTCCTTCTTCTGTTTGGCGCAGCTTTAACTTCCGCGGTTTCTTTGGCTGAGGTTATAATATTCAATTTTATGGACATGCTCAAAATTACCAGAAAGACAGCAACCCTGGCATGCATTGTACTAATTTCCATATTGATGATCCCATCTGCCTTGAGCTATTCCCCGTTGAATCTTTCTATTTTTGGCGAGAAATTTTTTGATTTCCTAGACGTTTCCGTAGTCGGGAGGTTCCT
>JBAYGV010000116.1:0-4062 GCA_041666445.1 Candidatus Micrarchaeia archaeon
GTTTTGTCCAAGATAAAGCTCCCGAGCATCTTTTACTGGCAATGGATTTATATCATCAAAAAGAATTAGCCCACCATTTTCAATCATTGTTCTTCTGCGTTTTTCGCACAAATCCTCTACAGTCCTTGGGAAATCACGATAATTCTCGCTGGTTAGAACTATGTTTATTGTTACTCTGCGAAGTTGGCATTTTCCATTAAGCTCCTTTCTTATCCTTGCAATTGCTTCCAGCCCTCCAAAAATTTTCGGCAATGCTTGTCTCGTTCTAGTTATTCTGTCCTCTTCCAATGCAATTATTGAATCAAGCGAAACATTAAGGCTGCTTATCCCTGCGTCTATTATTTTGCATGCCATACGTTCTCGTATTAGCATGGCATTGGTATTCATTGCAACATACATTCCCTGTGCATGTCCGTGTGCAATTAATTTCGGTGTAATATCATCCATTAATGGTTCGCCACCCGTTAGCCAAAGCACTACGCCTCTTCGTTTTCCATTATCCGAAGCTTCATTTATTGCCCGTTGCCAGATTTCAAGCGGCAATCCTGTTTGGTCTTTATGGTTTTGTTTGCAATATACACAATCCATACAACAACGATGAGTGAGCAGTAAATTCAAAGCATTAAGTTGTCCAACATATTGCCAAGCTGAATCTATTGGAAGCGATACTCCCGGACTCGCACTTTTTGCAAGAATGGTTAGTTGATGTGCAGTATCCAATACGCTACTCATTGCCCCATCTTGAGGGCCCCGCATCCATGCGGCATAGCTGCAAGTTCCGTCTCCGGCACCAACTACGCTGTAATCTCCTTCTTGCGCATCTCCAGGTTTAATATGCTTGGCGAATTGAAGAAATTCAAAAAGCGGGACCGGTTTTCCGCCCCGCATTATCTTTAGTTGGCCGGCCTGGTATTTTCTTATAATCGCCAATAAATCCGGGGTTGCATTTATTCTTGTTATTTCCTCAGCATTGAGTATCCCTCCAAAAGCATAAACATGAGTTCGTTTCTTTCCTTCGTCTTTTGCACTTTGTTCTGCAGCATTTGCGTGGGTTACTAATTCTTCAACATCTTGCGCATCCTCGTTTGATGCTATGCCAGCGCTAAATGTTTGAGTAAACCTGTCTCCATCAATATCAAACTCTAATTTTGAAGCGATCTTTGCCCTAATTCTTTCCAGAGCACGTTGGGCCTGAAGCGCATCTGCACCGGGCATTATCATGATAAATTCTTCACCGCCAAAACGCCCAAAAAGGTCGGTTGGCCTTGTTTCTGCAGCAATCGCATCAACAACAGTTGTCAGTACTTTATTTCCTCCTATCTGCCCATGCTTTGTATTCACGCTCTTAAAATTATCAAAATCTATGAAAATTAATGAAAGCGGGGCTCCCTTTTCCCGTGTAACCGCAAATGCCTGTTCCAATGCCTTTTGGCTTTCGCCCTGGTTTATCAATCCGGTTAACGAATCCCTGCCAACCTGTTCCCTAAGCGCAAGATTTTCTGCAGTCATTCTTCTAAGCTTATGCGCCAGTTCATCAAGTCTTCGAGTTATATGCCCAAGTGCGTTATCTGGTTCTGTCTTTTCCTCTACAAATCCCGCGTCGCCGGGCGATGCTTCAGGTGGTATCCTGGGCGTTGTTAATCTTGAATCATTACTCATGTAATAAAGTATACTCAGTTACCCTTAAAAATCCACAAGACTACTCTGTTTCTTATCTTTTGCCCCCTTCTTAACTGCTTTCTGCTCATCCAAAACTAGCTCCCCGAAAACTCCATCATGCCCCGGAATCCAGCTAACTTCGCCTTTATTCACCCGGACAATAGCATTAGCAATCTCCGTGCTTGTAGCCAGCCTAATCTGCTCTTCTTTTGCCTCATAAACTGCAAACTCGCTCCCAAAATACCTTATCAGCTTGTCATATTCGTAAAGAACGTCTTTTGCAACCTCGCCTTTCTTCAATGCTTTTGAGATAAGCGTCTGCAAAGGAACGATATGCTGGAACGGGACTGCTTTTTCAGGCTTAAAACCAAACTTCCTGTCAGCCAAATCATCAACCCTATGGAGAACGCCAATGGTCAATTTCTTCCTGCAAACCGGGCAGAGATTTTTATTTTCCTTTGCTTCCCAGGGAGTTAAATTCACTTTGCAATCCCGATGCCCGTCCTGATGGTATTTTCCTTCTTCAGGATAAAATTCGTAGGTTTTAACAAATCCTTTTCGCGTCCGAATAGCATTAACCAATCCGTCAAACGTTATGTCCCGCTCGCCCAAATCAAAAACGTTCGCTTCCCGCCCGAGCTTTCCCTGGGAATGTGCATCGCTGTTTGAAACAAGTGAAAACCTGTCGAGTGCGCTAATCATCCAGTTCATTGCAGGGTCCGAAGATAAACCAGTCTCCAGTGCAAATATCTTGTCCGACTTATCCCCGAACGCCTCTTCAACCGAATTAACCCCGGAATTGCTTCCAAACAATGAAAAATGCGGTGTCCAGACATGCGCTGGAATAATTACTACCCGTTCGGAAATCGAAAGCAGCTCTTCAACTAACCCAGCAGCTGAAATCTTTAGTTGCGGCCGTCCATCGGTCCCAAGCCCGCCATACTTAGAAATTCGCTCGTTTATCTGCGCTGCTATTTCCAAATCCGGGGCCAACAAAACCTGGTGCATCCGCTTATTCCGCCCATTAAGTTCGAAACTAATATTCACTTCTGAAGAAAGAACGAACCGCACTCCATTATAGCTAGCCAGCCCGCCAGTCCATTCACCAAGATCCCTAGCTATTTCCTTGAAATACTGCGGATGGGTAAAATCCCCGGTTGCAACTACATCGATTCCTTTTATTTTCGCTCCGGCTGAAATCCCGTTCAAATCAAAAGTCGGGCTGGTCGCCCGGGCGTATTTAGAATGGACGTGCAAATCTGCAACAACTCTCATTTTTTCTTGACACCTACAAACAAGTGGGCAAGCACAAGCTTTTCCACATTAAGTGAAAGTACAAGGACAAGGACTAAGGCAGCTATATTTATATCCTTCCAAGGCTCAAGCGCGCCGATTATTATTGATGCGGGTATGAAAAAAAGCAGGAAATACGGAGAGCCAAATAAAGAAATCTCCGCATCCATGGCTATTTCATTTTGCATGGTTTTGAGATAGCTCTTGGCATTGGCAACTGCCGTTCCCTTGCCCAATCCAGAAAATGATGCTTTCAGCAGCTTGAATCCCAGATAAATATAGAATGGCAATCCCGCAATAATTCCGATGAAAAAGAAAACTGCATGGCCTACCGAATCTCTGGGATTAGTTAGCCACACCCATAGCAAGTATGCCGCAACTATGGCAATCCCTGCAATTATATCCCTAACATATCGTTCCCTTCCGTATTTGCAGCTTTTTTCAGAAGGTGGATTCAAACTTGGTATCAACTGCATAATTAAAATTAGTTTGGAACCTATTTAAGTTTACTTGTTTATAGCGAATTCAAGAAAGGTGCATCTCATGCCGTTTAACACAGACAAATTTATCCAAAACTCGGTTACAGAAATAAAGAAAACCATCGGAAGCGAAAAGGCAATTATCGGTTTATCTGGGGGCGTTGATTCGTTTGCCGCAGCGATATTGGCGTCCAAAGCGGTTCCAGGCCAGCTTTTTGCAATTCTTGTTGACAACGGGCTTCTTAGGAAAGGTGAAGTCGAGGAAGTGAAGCGGGCGGCAAAAGAAACCGGAGTTAATCTGAAAGTGATTGAAGCCAGTGAAAAATTCTTTTCAGTGCTTAAGGGAGTTGAAGAGCCGGAAGAAAAGAGAAAGAAAATCGGGGAAATGTTCATACGTATTTTTGAGGAAGAGGCAAAGAAAGACAAGGTAGCGTTTTTGATTCAGGGAACAATCGCCCCGGATTGGATAGAAAGCGGCGGAGGCGGCCGGGACAAGATAAAATCCCATCATAATGTTGGGGGATTGCCAGAAAAGATGCACCTAAAATTATGCGAGCCGCTGCGTGAAATTTACAAGCACGAAGTTCGGATGGTTGCCCGTGCATTAGGGTTGCCTCCATCCATTTCAGAA
>JBAYGV010000117.1:0-4044 GCA_041666445.1 Candidatus Micrarchaeia archaeon
ATTGCAGAATTCCTCAGGATTTATCAGATTGCATCATCAATCATAAATGGAGGTTCTCCAGAAGAGTACGCATTAAGAAATGTAGACGTGGCTGCGATTTCAAAAGCAATGGAAAAATACTAGTCGAATGAGTTTGATTCGTTATGGACCTAGGACAAAAACTCCGCGAAGCGCTTGCAAAGCTTACGAACAAGCCCTACGTTGACGAAGCGGCAGTAAAGGAATTGATTAAAGATTTGCAGAGAGTGCTCATTTCTTCAGACGTAAATGTAAAATTGGTTTTCGAGCTTTCGAAACGGATTGAGCAAAAAGCATTGAAAACCGAAAAAATGGATGCACTTTCCCTCCGCGAGCATGTAATGAAAGTCGTCTATGACGAACTCGTAACGTTCATGGGTGAAACGTACTCGCCAAGGATGGATAAGCACAGAGTATTGCTTTGCGGATTGTTTGGTTCTGGAAAAACTACTACGGCGGGAAAAGTAGCTTACTACTATAAAACTCGCGGGCTTTCTGTTGGTTTGGTCGGGGCAGATGTTGACAGGCCTGCAGCGCAGGAACAGCTGGAACAGATTGCTGGAAAGATAAACGTAAACTATTACACGATTAAAGGGGAAAAAGTAGCTGCGAAAATTGTTGAAGATGCGCTAGAAAAGTCGAAAGAAGACGTGCTTATTGTGGATTCGGCCGGACGGAGCGCTTTTGATGGAGAATTGGCAGAAGAATTGAACAAGATAAATGAAATGTTAAAACCTGACGAGACTTACCTTGTAGTTAGCGGGGATATCGGGCAGGTTGCTGGGAAACAGGCTGAAGAGTTCAATAAAATAGTCAAATTAAGCGGAGTTATTGCAACCAAAATGGACGGAAGCGGAAAAGGCGGCGGTGCTTTATCCGCAGTTGCAGCAACAGGGACAAAAATAGCATTCATCGGCGTTGGGGAAAAAACAGAAGATTTCGAAATTTACGATTCAAAACGGTTTGTCGGAAGATTATTGGGCGTTCCGGATATTGCCGGACTGATGGAAAAGGTCCAGAAAATTGCTCAGGAACAGGACTTGAAAAAAATTGAAAGCGAAGAACTTACCATTGAAACATTCTACGAGCAGCTGAAGGCAGCAAAGAAAATGGGACCACTGGGAAACGTTCTGGGGATGCTTGGCGCAGCAGATGTTCCAAAAGAAATAGTCCAGCAAAGCGAAGGAAAATTGAAGAAATACGAGGCAATGATTAGCTCGATGACTAAGGCGGAAAAGAAAGATGCGAGCCTGCTTAGGAAGTCGAGAACGCGGCTGGAACGCGTTGCGCAGGGAAGCGGCTGTGATGTCAAAGATGTTCGTGAATTCCTTACCCAATTCGAAAAAATGGAGAAAATGATGAATATGTTCAAGAAGAACAGGGGCTTCCGCAAGCAAATGGAAAAGATGATGAGCGGCGGAGGATTGAAGAATTTAAAGATGCCATAGTTAGCTAATTTTATTTCAGATTGTAAACAAAAATATATAATTAGTGAATGAGGGGCATAGTCTGCCTTTTGTGTTTAGACAAGATTGGACTCGGCGGCCGAAACGGCCTTGCACGCTCATCAGGATATGGAACATCCGTTTCATCCCTTGCGGGTATCGTTTCTGTTATGCCCCACTGCCCCTTAGAGGCGAATCCTTTTGCGTGGACAGAACTTCCTCAGCGCAAGAAGCGCCGTGCTTGTCTGCCCCTCATTAAGGATAAATATGTGTAAGAAGGTATAAAAAGATAGGTATTTAAACAGTTATAATAAACATATAGATATGACTGTTCATGTATTTGCTACGCCTCCCAGGATAACGTTCACTAGGCAAGACGTACATTATCCATTTTCTAGAGACGAACAGGATGCCATAGAAAAGCTTCTTCCGATGGTTAAAAAAACAAGAGAAGGAGATGGGCTAAAGTTATCAGCAAATACGATAGCGGTAGGGAAAGATTCCGTATTGGTACAGGTAAGCCAAATCAGATATAGCCAACTTCTAGGGTTATGGGAGGCAAATAGGCCAGACAAGTTTTCAACCCGTGCAAAAGAGCTTGGAATCAAAAGAATAACCACCAATAATGCGATTATAACTGCAGATGGCCTGATACTATATAGCGACAAGAAAGGGCTGATAATGCCGCCAGTAAACGGATTTGTGGATGCAGTTGATTTTCGGCCCACCGGAAGTGAAGATTCTAATTTGGCTGCCAGGTCTGCATTGCGGGAATTGCGAGAAGAATACGGGATAAAGCCAAACGGGGTAGAATTACGGACCGTTGGAATTTTTGATGACCCAACCTTTGGGATCAGCATTGCAAGCATTATTTCGGTCCCGTTAACTATGGGAAAGCTAGTACAGCTTATGAAAACCGCAGTTGACAGGTATGAAAATCCCAATATTGGATACCTGCCGAACACTGCTGCTGCAATAAATGAATTTATAGGGCGCAACGATGGGAGGATTAGGGAGATATTGCGCTTTTTGCTTGAACAGATACGCGAGATAAGAACATTTTAATAACGTTCTTTACGTTAATAAAAGAACTGATGCCACGTTAGCTCAGCTGGGAGAGCACACCGCTGAAGCTGTTTAATTTTTGAATTAAACAACAGACACGGTGGGGTCGCTTGTTCAAACGCTTTGCCCTGGCGGGCAAAATTCGCCAGCAAGGCTGTCAATCAGGCACGTGGCAAAAATTTTTTTAAAATTTTTATACTTTTCCAATCTTCTCTCGTATTTTTGCAACTCCTAAATCGTAGAATTCTTTTGCGCTCTTAACTGCAAATTTTGCTTCATATTCTGATACCTTTCCGGCTTCATCATAGACTGTAGAATGCCTTTTTCTCCTCAAACGGTCGAACGACCCAACCAGTTCCCCGTATTTTTCTCCCATCGCGCAAACAATAAAAATAAGGGTTGTTTTGTGCATATCTGTTTCATCGGCCCTTAATCCATATGAATTCATTACGGCGCGGGACATTTGAAGAATCGAACTATATGCTATGTTGAACGCCCAATCGTAATTCTTCGCAATTGAATCTTTTGAAAAATCCAAATCCCGTTTGGAAAGAGCGATAAGCTCGGAAATCTGCTTTTTATCGACAGCAATTTCTTTTACCAACCCTTTTTTCTTAAGCTCTGCCAAGTCCATCAGAATCACCAATAATCATTATTTTGGGTCCGGAAACAACATTTTTCAGGAACCCATAGCTCTTTTTCTTTGTAAATTCTTCCAGAGGATACGTAAAATATTCTATTTCCCTCCCTAATTTTTTTTCGAGTTCGGTTATAATTACGTTCAATTTGGAAAGGTCGGGCGTTCCAACTATGAGCAAATCTATGTCGCTATCAGCTTTCAGCTTGTTGCTGGCATAGGAGCCGAATATTAATGCAAATTTTATTCCAGATAAGCCTGCAATTGCGGATTTGATGTCATCCTCGGGAATATAGTCTTTTTTTACCAATGACTTCAGTTCTTTCAACCCAACACATTGTTCATTAACTGAGTAAACCTTTGAGTTTCCGATAAACTCGGATTTCAATATTCCAATGGACTCAAGAAGAGACAGTTCACGTATGGCTTGGTTAATATTTATTCCAAGTTCTCTTGACACCATTCGTATATGAACTTTCTTGCCATCCTTAAGCAAAAAAAATCTGAGGATTTGCGCCCTGGATTTGGAAGTGAATAATCGTTCAAGCATGATTACTATTTGTATGCAAATGATTAAAAATAGTGTACTATCCCAAGAAGTAGATGCTTGGCATTGATTTTCCTGTTTTCTTTTCTAACTCTTCCAGAACCCATTCCTGAACCATCTTTTTTACTTCCATAAACCGTTCCCTTCCAACTTCTGAATTGCCTACGGAATATTGCTTGCTTTTAGCGTTGAAACAAAATGCACAGTTCTGGAGCCCTTCCACATTATGGGAAAAATAGGTATCCGAACATCCCCGTCCGCCATCAACCTCAAAACATCTAGTCAACTTAACAGAATCATAGCATTTCATTGAAAATTCGGAATCAAAAACA
>JBAYGV010000118.1:0-4030 GCA_041666445.1 Candidatus Micrarchaeia archaeon
ACCGATGAAATGAAAATTGCTGCTTCGGAAGCGATTGCATCCTGCGTTTCAAGGAAGGAGCGGGCTGCAGGAAAAATAGTCCCAGACGTATTTAATCGAAAAGTAGTGAAAAAGATTGGGAAGTATGTGAAGAAGGCTGTTGGGAATAAACACGTTTAAATACTTTAGCAAACATAGAATAACGTCATGGACGGAGGAAGTATAAGAGTACGCGTAAGAAACAGATATCTAAACGTGCTAGCCAAGCAACGTTTTGCGGATTTTAAAGCGATTAATGGAAAGCCAATGCCAGAAGTAGAAATGAATGGTGGCGCTAGAGAATTATTTACTGGGTTAACAGAAACACGAATGGCCCCCCATCAACTATTTGATCTCATTTCCTACGGAGATGGAGAAATGGCACGGGATAAGAGCCTGGCAGCCCACTATGCAACCTTAAAAGTATTGGAAATGAAAAGATGGATGCATGCTTTTGGCTTGCTTAACGCAATGGAAAGAGGATATAGGCTAGTTGATTCAGCACACTTCAGTGATGAAACAGGAAATGAAACACGGAGATTGATGAGGATTATTTCCAGAGCATTAGCTGCTAATTATGCCAATAGATTGGTTAATGAAAAGGAAATTCCGAAGGAACTCCTAGCTAATCCAAACTCAAGAGGAGTTTATGTTCTTCCACTTAACGGAATTGCCGCGCTAAGAAGAGTAGGCGAAGTCGAAGATTTAGAGTTGCTAGCGCTGATTTCAATAGGATCAAGAGAGATGGAAACGTGTTGTTTCAGAAGTATAAGTGGAATAATAACCCGTGAAAGCATAGATTATGCTCTTGCCAATATGAATCCGGAGTTCATGGAACTGTTCGGGCAGAAGTTAAGCGTATATTCCCGCCAGCAGATAATTGCAAGGCTAGAAACACTATTTTCATTGCTTGGCATTGAAGAGCTGTTATGGCAGGCATTACGAGCACAAGGCAGCACAAGCGCAATAAGGATACCAAAAGATTCAGCACTTGATAACCTGCGCCGTGAAGGGCTTGGGCAGAATGTTCATGTATACCAAACCTCGCTTTTGGATTTTGCATTTGAAAGGACAATGGTTAAACTCCTAGTTGATTGCGGGCTGGGAACTAAAATGGAAAAACCAAGCGGCGGTTTGCTTGGAGTAAAAGCAGATTTCAAACTTACCGAAAGCGGAGAAGCATTCGTAAGAACAATGATGAGAATGCTATTCGGGAAGGAAGCAACAAGAATGGAATTACCAACTCACCCAGTTGCAATGCTGGAAGCACCAAAAGTATTTGAGGCATAGGAGTATGACAGTTCTATTAGCAAGGAAAGACGGCAAGCTAATTATTGGAATACAACTAAACGGAGGACAAATTGAAGGGTAAATCAGATAAACGAGAGTATTGAGGGATAATATTATGACTTTCGTATTGGCGCGAACAAACGGATTAAGCATTTCGACAACCGCACAACAGAGGTTAGCCAAATTCCGTGAAGTAAATGGACGCCCATTGCATAAGTTAACATTAACTTGGGACCAGGGAAAATTATTTGACAGGCTCACCAGAGCAAAATTTCCAGAAGATGTGCTTGAAAAAGAACTATTTGGAAAAGGGGAAAGGAAAAACCTGCCAGGAATACACGAAACTGGATATGTGGCAGCATTAAAATTCATGGAACGCAAAGATAGAATACACGCTCTTAGTATACTCAAAGTTTTACTAGAAAGCTATCTTTGGAGAGACTTAAGCGAATGCAGTGAAGGAACTGGAAAATGTATAATAGAAACAACAAACATAATTGTGCGTGCTTGGACGGCAGTGCATGCAGATTGCCTTAAAAATAGATTAAGCGCACCGGATGAATTCCGTACAACGCGATACGTCCATACTGACATTTGGTCTAACGTAGGGCTAATGGTTCTTGGAATCACTGGCGAACTCAGTGACCTTTCAGTGATAAATATACTAGGGAAGAAATGTGAAGAAAATGGAATGCAAGTAAATTGCGGAAGGGCATTAAGAGCAATAGTTTCACGCGAAGCGATATTATACGCATTATCAGTAACTGAGCCAGAAGAATTGGGCGGATTTTTGAGAAACACCGAAAGATATTCTCAACGCCAGCTTGTTGCAAGGATAGAAAGGATATTTGATGTTTTTGGAATCGATGCGTTCATAGCGAGCATTGGTAGCTCTGGTGGAACCCCAATTTCCTATGGTCCGATAGATAGATTATATGCCGGAATTAGTCTTGGTGGAGTTTATGAAACAGGATTAAATAGAATATTCGGATTTGGAGATACAAGTGGACATATAGCAGATGGAAAAATTGTGGCAGCATTCCTCCTAGAACAGAGACTTGCATTGAAACATAAAAAAGAGAAGATAGCAGATCTAGAACTGACGGAAAAAGGAAAAGAATTTGTTAGATTCTTAATGAGAAAAATATTCGGATTGGAGCAGATTCATGCAGAACTTCCGGCAGGGGTAGCTGGGGTTCTGGAAGCACACGCAAGAGAAATGCTTCCGGGCGAAAGAAAAGAATTGGAATGAAAGAACTAGATTGAACTCCGTATTGCTGAAAACTGCGTTTTATATTTAAATCATTTTCGCTGGGCGCTATTTTCTAGCGCTGAACAGAAACGTGAAAAAAGAAGAAATAGGCTAAATCGCGCTTAAGCTAACCCGCATCTGGCTAGCCTAACCCGTAATTTTACCTGCCCTGCGAGGCGTACCTTTTCCAGCAGGTAATCCCTCGAGATATACGAACGGGTTGAATTTAGGTCTAGCCGCCAGTTCTTCAGCCCTCTTTGCCCTTGCTTGAAGTCGGTCTTTTGCTCGCTGAGCCTTGGCTTTCAAATAATCTGGAACATTTGCGCATTCCAAAACATAACTAAGACCAAAATGGACATTTCCTTTTTTAGAGTATTCGGTTATGAAACCTTCAGTTCGCCTTACTGCAGCCGCCTTGACCGGTTCGGATAGCTTATCCCATTCCCGAAAAACACAGGAGATAGCCCTAAATTCTTGCATGGTTTCCCTTATGCTCTGCACAAGGGCACGCTCTGACAACAAATGAATTTTCTCACCAAGATCGGTTCTAAGATAAACGTCCAATACCATGCCGGGCATAAGTTTTGTAAGTTTTCTTAAAGCTGTTTCAAGAGAACTAAGCGCCAAAGACTTGCGTTCGGAATTGTCCTGCTGATCATATACTTCAAGAAGACGAGTGAAATTAGATGAAGAAACAGCTAGGCGGCCCATGAACACACTATACATCGATTGGGAGAGGATTAAATCTCCTTTTAGATAATCGAAACTGCAGTCACGCTGCTGAGCTGCAAGCACTGCGGCGGCTTCAGCATGGTCTCGAACCGGTTCTGGCATTACTTCCCTGCCAGCAAGTTTAAGGAAAAAATAAAATGAGGTATTAGGCATGAAAACTGCATAGCGATCCATAGCTGCCCGATATATTGCCGGAGTCAAACCAGGCCGGGCTATCACGTGACGAAGGTCGAGATCATCGGGTTCATCGGAACCGGGCATATCCCCTCCAGAATGTGGGGCATGATGAACAGTAGCTTCAATGAATGCCCGCTCTATTAGCGTTTGATGAACAGGCGATTGAGCCAAAAGATATAACTCTGCCAATCCCCTAATATCTCCCGCTCGTTGCATAGTAGTAATTGCTTGTTGAAAATCAGCTTCAGGTTTGCCCATAAGAACATCTCGTATAATGTAGTTAATAAGAAGAGAATATAAACCTGCTTTTCCAGACGGCACAACTAACGAATTATAGGAAACATACCCTATCCAAAAACAACGGGTTCAGATTACGCTCCTTTGCGTCCTCATGTTAATGGTCGCATTGAACTTCTTCTTCAATAATTCCTTCAATGCCTTAATCCTTTCCCCTGACTTTCCAATCGCTATCCCACGGTCTTTCTCTGCAATTGTAAGGAAAACTGCCTTGTCTCCCATGGCTTCCCTAACTTCAACCGTAACAATCTCAACGTTATTGAA
>JBAYGV010000119.1:0-4025 GCA_041666445.1 Candidatus Micrarchaeia archaeon
CCGGAAATCTCGTTGATTGTCTTGTATTCTTTCATCATAATCACCTTATTTCTTAAGAAGCGAATCAAATTCGTCGTCAATCTCCTTGACCAGCTTGTCGAAATCCGCGAGCTTTGCCTCTGGAATCTCCTTCATCCTCCCTATTTTTGTCTTGCTTGGCAGGTCGCCAATTTTTTTCAATTGAACACCAAGGTCCAATGCGTTTGCACACCTTTCATGGAATTTCAAAATCGTCTTGAGCATCTTGTGCTGTTTTTCCAGGCTGCACCTTGCATCAACATCGCTGTAAGCGTTCTGCTGGAGGAAATCTTCCCTAAGCATTTTCGAGACAAGCAAAACTGCCTGCTCCTTTTCTGGCAATGCATCAGGCCCGACCAATTGAACGATTTCCTGCAATTCCGCTTCCTTCTGCAAGAGCGCCATTGCATTCGTCCTCAATTTCGGGAAATCTGATGAAACATTCTCCATGAAAAATTCATCGAGCGATTCCAAGTAAAGCGAATAGCTCTTCAGCCAGTTGATTGCCGGGAAATGTCGTCGGTAAGCAAGAGGCGCATCCAATGCCAAAAATACTTTTGTAACACGCAATGTGTTTTGTGAAACCGGTTCGGAAAGGTCACCGCCTGGAGGAGAAACTGCACCAATGACAGTTACGCTTCCAACGCGTTCATCACTTCCAAGGCATCGAACTTTTCCTGCCCTTTCATAGAATTCTGCGAGCTTTCTTGCCAAGTACGCAGGGTATCCTTCTTCGCCAGGCATTTCTTCAAGCCTGCCGCCGATTTCTCTCATTGCTTCTGCCCATCTTGACGTTGAATCAGCCATGAGCGCGACGTTGTAACCCATGTCCCTGAAATATTCCGCAATAGTGATTCCTGTGTAAACGCTTGCTTCGCGGGCTGCGACCGGCATGTTCGACGTATTTGCAATAAGCACCGTTCTTTCCATCAACGGCTTTCCGCTCTTAGGGTCAATCAGGTGCGGGAATTCCTTGAGTACTTCTGTCATTTCGTTCCCACGCTCGCCACATCCGATATAGACAACCAATTCGGTATCAGAATATTTTGCCAGGCTCTGCTGAGTAACTGTTTTTCCGCTCCCGAACGGGCCAGGAATGCATGCTGTTCCACCCTTGGCAATCGGGAAAAAAGTATCAATGACACGCTGCCCCGTAACCAGCGGGGTTACTGGCGGGAATTTTTCAATTACCGGCCTTGACTTTCTAACGAACCATCTTTGCATTAAAAAGACGGGCTTCTTTTTCCCTTCAACAGAAATCGTCCCGATTTCATCTTCAACAGTATACTTGCCTGCAGAAATGGATTCGATTTTTCCTTCATAGGGAGAAATAATCCTGTGTTCAATCAATTCCGTTTCTTGAACGATTCCAAGTATGTCGCCGACCTTTACCTTTTCTCCCTTCTTCACCCTGGCTTTGAATTCCCATTTTATAGAACGGTCAAGCGGGGCAACATTAATCCCTCGCGTAATGAATGCGCTTTTTGCTTTCTCCTCAATTTTGCTCAACGGCCTCTGGATGCCGTCGTAAATGCTTTTTAGAAGGCCAGGGCCAAGCTCAACCGAAAGCGGCTCGCCAGTGGATTCAACCGGCTCCCCAGGGGTAATGCCGGATGTGTCTTCATAAACCTGGATGATGCAGGTGTTCCCGACAATCTTGATGATTTCACCAATGAGCCCTTCCTTGCCAACCTTGACTACGTCGTAAAGCTTTGCGCCGGGAATATCCCTTCCTTCAACGACAGGACCAGAAATTCTTTTTATTAAACCTTTCTTGTTTCCATTTGCCATACATTTTCACCTTAGTAAGTATTTTATGATCGTGAATAAATTATTTTTTCGCGCCCAAATCAAACCCGAGCGCCCTCTTAATCAACCCCCGTATTTCGTCACCTTCGCTGCTTTTTCCGGATATGTCGGGCATCGGGACGATTACCGGGTAAGCCAGCATATCCAATTTTTTCTTAAGCCGCCAATCGATATTCCCGAGCATTATTTCATTCACTACAATAACGCCAAATTCCGGCTTTGCAAGATAATCCTCGAGGTCCTTTTGGAATTTTTCATTAGTAGTCAGTATGCAATCCTCAAGCCCGGTAAGCCTGAATCCGTGAACAAGGGCTGCGTCTCCAAGAACCATTATTTTTGCCTTTACCATACAATGTCACCACGGATGGGTTGTTGGAGATTGACGCTCAACAGAGCGGCTGCATCGCCAAGAACCATTATTTTTGCCTTTACCATAAATATGACCTCAACGAATAACCAATTAAATAATCACCAATGTTTCCTTCAATTTTTCTTCAGGCATGTTGAACTCCTTGCCTTTTGCAATTTTCCTCAGGTTGTTAAGCTCCTCTTCTTTCAGCAATAGGAAACCCATCAATGTTCCAATCGAAAGTACGCTCCTGTAAAAAACATGAACTTTTTCCTTTGCAATCGCCTTTTCAAGCGCGATTTCCAAATCTGCAAGTGACTTTATGTTCCCTTCGGCCCCAACCAAGCCGGAAAGCCTGCTCTTTGCAACGCCTAAAACTGCATCAAAGTCTTTTGCATCAAAAAGCGCTGCGAGGGTGGAATCATTTATTGTCCCGCCCTTTATTATATAGTCCTTGAGCTTGGATTTGTCAGCCCCGCCCCTTGCCTTGATGCGTTCAACAATCGCGATATTCTTTGCATCAATCTCTTTTCTGAAAAGCAATTTTATATTCCGTATGTCCTTTGACGAGCCAACAAGGTGCTTGTCCACATAGGAATAGACATAAACGTCAAGGAAAGTCTGCATCTGAAGCAGATTGTCCATGCTCTTTGTCGCCCCACGAAAGACTTCGAGCATTTCAACGTTGAAAAGCCCCATGCTTTCAGAAAGCATTTCCTTGCCGAATTCCGTGCGCCTGATTTCTTCAAGGAACGCGCGGTCATCGCATTTCATTATACGTTCCAGTTCAGCCTCGCTCAGGCTTCCAACGGGGACAATATAGGGCCGGATATCATCAAAATTTTTTCCGAGCCTCCTTGCGCCAATTACAACTTTTAGATTAAGGACATCCCATCGTTTCAGCAACGCTTCCAGGATTTTCTTATCCGACTTCGGGCACATCCTGATTATTTTCATTGCTACTGATGCGAAGTTCCTGCCTGCCGCAAGCTCAACCAATGTCGAACCCTTGTATAATAGGGAAAGCTTGACTAAATCCTCCTTATAGTGGGTACGCTCAAGAAGCTCGATGACTGCATCTGCATTTTTTACTTTCAGCAATTCATCAAGCTCGCTGCCCTTGAGCAAAAGGCCTTTCATGCCCTTTACCCTGGCATTCGAATAGCCATACTTCATCGCACGGCCGCCAAGCGGAGGCAACGGAATGTTCAAACTCATTTACATGCACCAAACAATATCATATGGTTTTATGCGCCAGGAAAATTAATCCCCGCGGCTTCAGCACTACGCACCGAAGAGCTTTTCATGGATTTTTTTCCTAAGCTCGTCTTTCTTGTTGTCGAGCACGCTTTCCAGCGTGAAATTGACGCAGACTTTGCCATCGGCCCTTTCCACAATCAACCCACCCGCCGCATCCAAATCCTCGAGCACCTTGCCCTTGAACTTGCCTGCATATTTCCTGTCCCCCTTTACTACGTGAAGGACAAGCTCCTCGCCAGAACCGAATTCCGCAGACGCTTGAGCGACGGCAGACTTCATGAAAGATGAATAATCCTCGCTCTTCTTCAGCTCATTAAGCATACCATGCATTTCATCCAGCACGGATTTTATCGCATCTTCCTTAGCCTCAGCCGTCAGCCTTCTTGCTTCCAGCCTTGCCCAAGCTATTCGCTCGCGCTTCTGTTCAGAAAGGGAATGCTCGCATTCTTCCTCTGCGTTCTTGAGGAGTATGGCGCGCTTTGCCTTTTCTTCGGAGACAATCCTGTCGACTTCGGATTCGGCGGATTTAACTATCCTTTCTGCGTCCTTTTTTGCATCGGAAACAAGCGAGGATACTAGTTTGCTCATC
>JBAYGV010000120.1:0-4010 GCA_041666445.1 Candidatus Micrarchaeia archaeon
AATTCTCATTCGTAATCGAAACAGGAAACGAAAACGTAAAGAAAGGCCAGTATGTCCAAACCAAGCATAATGAAAACGAAATCATTGGATTCATATCTGAGATAACCCGGGCAAACAGATATTTCGAACGGGCGGAAAGCGTAGCAGAATACGAAAAATCAACCCCAATGAAAGAGAATTTTCCAATCAGCTCCTGGGAATATACTATTGCTGAAGTAAAGGTTCTCGGGACTTACAAAAACGAAAAATTAGGAAGAACATTCGTCCCACCTTCCCCGGGCTCAAAGGTTTTCCAGGCAGATGAACAAGTATTAAAGAAATTTCTGGGCTTCACGGAAAACGGATTGGATATCGGAAAGCTCCAGCATCATGAATTGGACGCCAAAATAGACATGACAAGATTGATGCAAAAGCACCTCGCAATTTTAGCAATGAGCGGGGCAGGAAAGTCCCATTTGACAAGCGTATTGCTGGAAGAGTTGATGGACCGGAAAAAAGAGGATGGAAGATTGGCAGTAATCGTAGTTGATATTCACGGCGAATATGCTGGATTCCAGTTTGATGACAAATACGGAAAAAGGACAAAAGTAATTGATGGAAAGGAAATCGGAGTCCCATTAAAACGGATACGGCCGGAAATGATTGAAGAATGGCTTCCTAATTTATCAAGCGCCCAAAAAGAGCTTTTGCGAAGCGTAATGCACCAGTTCCGGAGCACAGCAAAGAACGGAGGCGACAGTTCGCTCAAATCATTGGTGGAAGCAATTGAAACCTCTTCAGTTACGGATAATGAGACTACCAAAAAAACATTGAAACGGGCGCTTATGGAATTGAAACGCTACCGGTTCCTGACAAACAAACGGGAAATCCCGAAACTATCCGAGGATGTAAAGCCCGGAAATCTGTTAATAATAGATTTCAGCCCGGTGGACAGCCTGCGCAAGAAGCAAATCCTAGTCTCGCTGGTTGCAAGGCGATTATTTAACTTGAGAAAAAAAGGCAAAATCCCGCCATTCCTTTTAGTAATTGAAGAAGCGCACAATTTCGCAAGGGAAAAGGCAGAAGCATCGGAAGCAATTTCAAGGGCGATAATAGAGACGATAGCAAGGGAAGGAAGAAAGTTCGGTGCATCGCTCTGCCTAATCTCCCAAAGGCCGGTAAATTTGAGCACCACAGCGCTTTCACAGTGTAACACCCATATAATTCTGAGGGTAACCAACCCGAACGATTTGGACCATATCCAGCAAAGTTCGGAAGGGATTGACCAAAGGATTGCAAAAAGCATTACCAGCCTGAAGGTTGGCGAAGCAATAATCGTTGGGGAAGCAGTAAATCACCCGATATTCGTAAGCGTAAGGCAGAGAAAATCAGTAAAGAGAGAAAAAGGACTCCCATTGCACCAGCAGGCAGTCCAATACGAAGAGGAAGCAGAAAAGAAAGAGAAGCAGGTTGAAGCGTTTTTGTGAGAAAGGCACGCCAAACCGACTATAGCAAAGATATATAAATATAAAGTGCATAATTGTGTATGAAAGGTGTTGTATATGGCAGATGGAGAAGAAGTCGAAATGCGTTTCAAAAAAGACAAATATCCGCCGGAAGTTTCATATGTCCAAATTAAAGATTCCGAAGGCACAATTAGCTTGTACAGCTTTGACACAAAATTGTTTAAGAAATTTGATGATGCAAAAACAACTGCCGGAACTCCAATGACCAAGGATGAAAAATTGGATTTTTTAGCAAGGCTTCTAGAGAAGAAAGAAACTGAAGGGTTAGTGCCAATAATCTGCACTGCGAATGGAATAGATTTTAATGCAGTCATGGCTGCAAAAAAAAATAGAGAGATAGATGCAATTATGCCCCCCACCATGAAACAAGAGGACGAAGCATGGACAAAGCGAGTAAATACAATGATGTAAAAATGTCGTACAGCCACTACTTCCCAACAGCTAATACCTACTACTCAATATCTATTCTCCCAACCACTATCGCAAGTCTTTTTAACCTTATAATCCAATAGCTACCCATGCAAAGCAATCATCTTTTGTTGTTCATATTCGGAATCAGCCTTTTGTCACTCTCATGTGCAATAGATGTTATCGGTCCGGTAGCCGTCCAGGGCGTAACAGAAACTTCAGTTGTAGACCTTGGAACAATCGGCCCAGGCCAAACTACATCAATCCTGATAAATCCGACGGTAACTACTGGCGGAAAGTTCGGGACTGGCGGAAGATTTGATTTTGCAACCATAAGCAACCTTCCCTACGGATGGAGAGGAAAGGCAAGCAAATTATACGGCGACCCATTGCAGGTAGAGATAACTGCGGACAAAAACGCAAAGGAAGGCGAATATACCGCAATGATTACGGTCCAAGATGAAGGAAATGGAGAGCTATTGGGAAACCCGACATTTATAGTGAAAATGAGAATCAGCCATGATGTTCTTGATGTATCCATATCCCCAAAATCTATTACTACGGGCCCAGGCCAGCCTGCAAGATTCGTAATAAGCATAACCAATAAGGGCACAGCGAGCGATGTTTTTAAAGTCCAGGCAAATGGGGTAGAAAGATGGGTGTTCGAAAAACCAGTTTTAGTCCAGCCATTGACCACGAAAACAGTAATCTACGAGATAAGCGAAATGGAAGAGGAGACCTATTCTCCTGAAATAACCGTAGTTTCTACTTCAAGCAACCTTATTCAAAAAACGGAAGTAGTAAGATTTACCGTACAGCCGGATTTGTTAAGCGACTTCAAGGCAACCAACCATGGCATAATGGTTTTCCCGATATTTGAAGCCCCGATTTATGCGATTGCAGGATTGCTATCCAACCTTTGGTGAGGGTAAAGCTCTTATTTTATTCTTCATGGTAATGGAATGGAACGCAGAACGGAAGCGGTAAAATACATAATCTCCAGGATAATTGCCGGGGAACGGAATTTGCGAAAGCTAAAGAACGAAGCGGGAAAGAAATTTGCGCTTAATGAAATCCCGAAGAACACCGAACTTTGGACGATGTTTCCCAAATCAAAACTGACGGATGAAATAAAATTGCTTCTTTTAAGAAAGCCGGTAAGGACGATATCTGGAGTGAGCCCTATTGCAGTAATGATACGACCAGAAGGTTCCTGCCGTTTCCGCTGCATCTATTGCCCATTTACCGGCAAGGCTGCAAAAAGCTATACTGGAGAAGAGCCTGCTGCATTGCGCGCAAGGCAAAACAATTTCGACCCGGGCAAGCAGGTAAAAACAAGGCTCGAGCAATTCAGGATTGGCGGCCATCCGAACGAGAAATGCGAAATAATCATAATGGGAGGGACGTTCCTGCAGATGGAACGCAAATACAAATACGGATTCATTAAATCGGTTTATGATGCGCTGAATTCTGACGGAAAATCCGGAAAAAAAACGCTGCCTTCCAAGGACTTGGAAACTGCAAAAAAGATGAACGAGACGGCAAAACACCGCGCGATAGGATTGACGATTGAAACAAGACCGGACATTTGCAAGGAAAGCGAAATAAACGAAATGCTGGAGTTCGGGGCAACCCGCGTGGAATTGGGAGTGCAAAACCCGAATGACAGGATTTACCGGAATATTAACCGAGGGCATACGGTAAAGGACGTAGAAATTGCCACCCGCCTATTGAAAGACTCCTCATTCAAAGTCCTTTATCATATAATGCCCGGGCTTCCGGGAAGCAGCCCTTCTGAAGATATAAGAATGGTAAAAAAAATGTTTGGAAACGAACGGTTCAAGCCGGATATGCTGAAGATTTATCCAACATTGGTAATGCCGAATACCGAACTTTTCAAAATGTATGAGAATGGGGAATATGAACCATACACTACAGAACAGGCTGCAGACGTCATTTCAGAATTCTTCAAGTATATCCCGAAATATGTAAGAGTTATGCGAATACAACGTGATATCCCAACCGGGCTTATTGTCGGCGGGGTAAACAAAAGCAACCTGCGCGAGCTGGTTGAGGCAAAAATCCGAGAGAAGAGGA
>JBAYGV010000121.1:0-3983 GCA_041666445.1 Candidatus Micrarchaeia archaeon
ATGCTAGGAAGATAGAAAGAATTAACTGGTTATATTTTATTTACCCCTATCTCCAGTAAAATCCAACCACGAAAACCGCAACTACCAGCTCCATCAGCACGAAAACAAGCGTTAAATTCCGTTCAGAAATCCCATTCGAAAGCTTCATAACCAACTGCGCAAGCCCGCGAACCTTTCCGTCAACAGGATATAATTTTCCACCTTTGCACTCGCCCCACCAGTTCTTAGAAGGGAACTTGTTCACTGCTTTTATGAAGAAGTCTGCGATGTACGGCAAGAGAAGAAGCGCGCCAGCAGTCTCGAAATTCCCGATTATCACTCCTGCGGCAAGCACTGCGCCAATGGAAAGGTTGCCAACATCCCCTGGAAATACTTTCGCAGGATAGCGGTTGAACAATAGGAAACCAAGCAATGCGCCAAACATGGGAAGGAAAAGGACAAGCATTTCAGAATTCCCGTGATTGAACGCAAGAAGCGATGCTGCTGCAAAAACTATCGCACCCATTCCAGCTTCCAGCCCATTGAACCCGGCAAGCATATTAGTGAGGTTTGATGCAACTGCAACGCCAATCGGAACCAGAACAAACAAATAAATAAGCCCGAACTGTATTTCACCAAAAAAGGGCAAATTCACATAGGTGCTTCCTGCTGCGGATATCGCGATTAGCGGAACTGCTGCAAACATGGGAAGAAGCGCTTTCACTTTCTGCGGGATATCCAATAGGTCATCCACCATGCCGATAAACGCAACCGAATGAATAGTAATTAACGCTGCAAGAACATAGAGAAGATTGAAATGGAATGAAAAGAATGTATTTAAGAAAACTGCAATCAGTACGCCCGCAGTAAGGCCAGCAATAATCGCTATCCCGCCCATTTCTGCAACTTCCGGCCTGTCCGGCTTGTTAACATCCTTGCCAATAATTCCAAAGCGCTTTAGCCTTGGGACAAGAAAATAGGATAGGACGACAGTTACGAGAAAGGAAAGAACAACAAGAAGAACGTACGAAATTATTGCATCCATCAAAAACACCCTAGGAAACCCGGATTATTTTCGAGCCATCCTTTTCAAAGGAAGTAGTTCCGGAAAGCGTCAACATATAGAGTTGGCTGTCTTCGTAACCGTCAATGTTCAAAAGAATTGTTTTTGAATTTTGAAGCGGAATTGATTCCGCTAATTTCCTGAGTTTTGTAAATGGAATCTGCTTTACGAATTCGCCAGTTGACGCACTATATACCCGCCCATCGCCAACTATAGCACCGAGTTCGTTAACTGGAACTGCAACCACGAACGGCCCGCCAGTTAAAACCGCACTGAATGAACCATCTGTTTCCTTTACAGTGGATAGGTAACGGAATGCAACTGGGTATTGGGCGAACGAATTAGCCATTGATTGAGTCCCTAGATATATATACGAATAGTGGAAGGGAGACTTTGAAATCAATCCTGTCCCATTAATCATAATCGGTTCGGATTTTGCATAGAACCTGTAGGTATTCGGAAAGTCGAGTATGGCAAGGGGAATGCCGTTGTTTCCAGCATAGGTAAATGCTGAGATAGTCGCATCGTCAGCAACCTTCATTCCTGAAACACTTGTTCCAAGATAGAACATTGAAAAAGAAAGCACAATTGCAACTATGGAAAGATAATAGGCAAGCTTCCCGAATTCGAAATAATAGAGCGAAAACAGGAAGAATACAAGAACCATCATCCCCGCCCCGGCAATGAATGCGCTAAGCGGAGTGAACGCTAATAGGGCGGGAACAAACACTGCAAAGAATACGAAAATAAGCATCGTGTCCCTTCCGGGCTTGGAGAATAGGTGTGAAATCGAAGATGCTGCGGAAAATGAAAGCAACGCGAGCGAAAGCGAAGGAAGCAACGGAAGCGTAACTAGTCCAAGCACGAATGAAATAAGGGATGGCAGGATTTTCTTTTCAGGATGCGAAAGGTATTCGCCAAGCGAAACAGATGCGAAAACAATTAACAACGGGAATTGGCTTAGTACTGCCAAATCAAGAGAGAATGAAATATGCTGATAGCTTGCCGCAAGGCCAAGAACAAGCGGAATTAACCCGGCAAGCTTGAATTTTGAATTAGAAAACAGCAATACTACTCCAAGAATGAACAGCGGAAGCGAAATTATCGAATACGGGCTGCTAACAAATGAAAGGTTAGATGATACGAATGAAGAAAGTATAAAGAGGATAGGAATTACTGCTGCAGCAACCAAATGCTCCTTGTGCTCTTTTCCAATGCCGGTTATCGCAAGGAATAGGATTGCAGAAGAAACAAATGCGGATAGAAGCGCAAGAATCTTCAACGCCGAAGGACCGATGGATGACAAGAAGCTATCTTTCCCAACCAATTGGGCATAGCCTGTTTCGGAAATTCCATAGCCGCTAAACATTATGGAAATTGAAACGCAAAAAAGCAACAGCAACGCCAGCATCAATATTCTTTTGTCAAACATAGAAATCACGTGAACATGAAATATGGACTACTATTCGTCTTCCATCGTTTATATTCTTTATTTCTTTCCTTTTCTTAGTTTCTCCAAAACCTCTTTTCCAAACTCGGATGAATAATTCTTGCTCGAAAACAAAGCATCAGAAACTGCATCAATTTCTTCAGGAGTTAACGCCCCTGCCAGCACTGCAATATTCCTCGCATGGAGCTTCATGTGCCCAGCCTGGATGCCAGTTGTGGAAAGCGCAAGCAATGCCGCGAAATTGTTCGCAAGCCCGACACACGCCATTGCCATTTCAAGCTCTTTTACATTTTTTGCCCCAAGAAGCTTTAATGCGATTTTTGCAGTTGGGCTGGTTCGTATTGCACCCCCAAATATCCCGACTGCGATCGGGAACTCAATTGAACCGACAAGGTTTCCGTTTTTATCCTTCTCGAACTTTGTTAATGATGAATAGGAGTTTTCCTTTCCGCCTTTTGTCGCTGCATAGGAATGCGCACCGGCCTCAACCGCACGCCAATCCTGCCCGCAGGCAATTGCAACCGCGTCCACTCCATTCATTATTCCCTTGTTGTGGGTTGCACAGCGGAAAACATCATTGGCAGCAAATTCATAGCCGTCAAGCACGCCTTCAACTGCCTCTTCGCCAAGTGTTTCTTTTTTCCAAACTGCACGAGCGCGCACTTTTCTATAAATTGCAAGATTGGAAAGAATCTTCAATCTGGATTTTGCCCCGAAGCCAGCGTATGCTTCGATGGTTGGCGCAATTGCTTCAAGAATAGTGTTTATCGTATTGGCCCCCATAACGTCCTTTACGTCAATTAGGAATTCGCAGATGAGCATTTCCCCGCGGCCGGTAGTTATTGGTTTAACTATAAAGTTCTTCACTCCTCCCCAGAATTCCTGGTTGCCAACATAAAGTGAAGATGCGATTTTCACTATTTCTGCTTTTTTGGATTCCAATGATTTTTTCGCCTCTTTTGCGCTTTTCCCATCCTTGAAGCCAGCCAGCTGTATTTGGCCAATCATTACCGAATCATCAGCTTCTGCGGTAAAACCTTCTGGCAGGCAGAGCTTTGCTGCCTTACATGCTGCGGCGATCACTGATGGTTCTTCAAGCGCAACAGGAATGATTACTTCTTTCCCGTTGATTTTGAAATTAGTTGCTATCGCGAATGGCAAATGCATTGTCCCGATTACGTTCTCAACCATCTTGTCTGCAATATCCAAGCTGAGCGCTCCGCTGTTCTTAAGGACAGAAATGTCCTCGTTATCCAAGATTCCTTCAAGGAGCTTCAACCGCTCATCTACGGAAAGCTTGTAAAAGCCGGAAAAGTTCGTCAAATAATCAACCCGTTGTTTTACAGGATATATATTACGTTATTTACTGCTGGAAAAAGATTATAAAGCTATAAATAGCCCGTTTCCAGTTTCCCAAACGCCTCGTCAATGTTTTTGAACGCTTCCTCGGAACGCTTGGCGTAGAATTGCCTGAAATGCTCGGAAAGCTTA
>JBAYGV010000122.1:0-3914 GCA_041666445.1 Candidatus Micrarchaeia archaeon
CTACATCTATTTCTTCATGGTTTCCATGTCCATGCTTGGGCTTATTTTGCTTTACTTTGTTGCGACCCGGAATATGAAATTGCTTAAAATCTCCGCCCTGGGATTCGTTATCGCAAGCTTAATCTGCTTGCCCTATCTCGTTTCCATGTATTCTTTTGCTAAAAACCCGGCTTCCGAAGGAATTCAGGACCGGCTCGGTGCAGAATACGGCAACTTTTTCAAAAGCAATCTGCTTTCGCTCCGTTTTGTTGCAATCGCGGCAATCCTATTGTCGCTAGCGCAATTCGGAAAAAATCGTGAAAGCCGCAACATCGCCCCGGCATTTGGTGCGGTTCTGCTTGCACTCATGCTTATTGGGATTTCTGCTGATTCCTCTCTCCAACTTATAATTGGCAAGAATATTCAAGTCCACCATTTCTATGCTATTGGCTCGGTATTTTCGTTCATTGCGGTGGCATATGTCCTTTCATGGCTTTGTGCTGTTGCGAAGTTCCAGCTTGTGAATCCGGCTAACTCCGAACGTATCCTGAAAGCGTGCATCATTGTAATACTGCTATTCTATTTCGCAATTCAGTTCAATATCGGCACCCATCTTTCCGACGGGGAAACAAGCGCATCCTATTCTGCAAAGAAGGAGCTCTTTGATTTTGTTTCCAGCAACACCGGCAGGGATTCGGTTTTCCTTTCCCTTTCCTACCAGCAAAATCTTGAGCTTTTTGCGAACAGCGGAAGATTTCTTTTCATTCCGAATGGCTATCTTACAACTGCCCCCATAGAAGAGCTGCAGGAGAGGATACTGCTTGCCAATAAATTCTGCAATGTTAGTTCGCAATCAATTGATTTGCTTTTCAAAGGGCAGGATAACGCGCCGCAGTATTATTATCTCTTCCACATGGCCTACAAATGCAACCCATCTCAGGGGCGGGTTCAGTACTGCGATGCTGAAGCAAATGAAAGCGGCAATCCGGACATAAGAAAAACCCCGCTTGCAATCAGGCAGGAGCTTATTGCGGATTACAGTGCTTTCGAGCAGGATTCAATCTTGAAACAGAGCAAGTACAAACTCGACTATTTCTTAGTCGGGAATTACGAACGGGAATTAGGCTGCAAGCCTGAAGATTTCGGGGGGAAAGTAGTGTTTTCCAATGCGAATTACACTCTATTTAGCGTTTCCAATGCCCAATAACTTATATGCTTCCAAGAATTTGCTCGTTGTTTTTTCCACTTCAAACTCAGTTGCCCGTTTAAACGCAGATTCGGAAAGCTTTTCTTTCAGAGATTCTTCACCGTAAACCCGTTCTATTCCAACTACCAGCCCATGGATATTTTCGGGCTCAAATGTTACGCATGCGCCATTTGCAACCCATGGCGGCGCCCCGATATTTGCAGCGACAATCGGAAGCCCGAAATGCATTGCTTCAACAATTGCACGGCCGAAAGGCTCTTCCCATCTTGCCGCATGGACAAAAGCATCGCTTACTGAATATAATTTTGAAAGGCTTGCGTAATCCACAAATCCATGGAATTTTACCCATCCGGAAACCCCAAGCTCGTTTGCAAGCGATTCCAAATTCGCCCGTTCCGGCCCTTCCCCGACGATATTGAAAACAAATTCTACTGTGTGTGCATCAGGTGACTGGGTTTGATTGAGAATTGCGAGCGCTCTTATCGTTACGTCCACTCCTTTGGTCTTTTCAAGCCGCCCGACATAAAGTAGCCGAAAGCGTTTTTGTTGTGCTGAGTCGCTTTTCTTTTGCTCATGCTTCTTGGCTCCGGTTTGCACATGCTGGAATATCCCGAAATCGAAGCCATCGGGAACAGTTATCAATTTCTTGTGCTCTACCCCTTTCTTGACGTAAACTTCCCGTACGTACGGGCTTACTGGAAATAATAGGTCAACATGCTTGCTTATCATGCTAAGGCGGAGGGAATGGACAAGCGATAGCGGAAGGGACAGCAAGCCTGAATTTCCAAGGTTTTTCATCTGGAACAAATAGGTATTAAGGTCGCCAACCACCGGGACTTTTCCGCCAGACCTGCGATAGAGCGCACCTGCCAAAAGCAATCTCGGGTCGTGGATATGAAAAACATCAAACCCGTCGCTTTCGTGCAATTTAAGCGCCTTTTCAACTCCGAAAGCTAGGTCAATGGAACTGGAAATATTCAGCGGCTCCTCGATAATTTTGTATGGCTTTTTATCCCGTTCGAATCCGATGTTCCTTTGCGGGTGGAATGTCAATATTGAAACGTCATGGCCTGCCTCTGCAAGCGTTGCAGCATAAAGGTCAAGGCTGTGCATTGATCCCCCGCTGCAAGTCAAGTCCATGAAAAGGTCAACAAAACAGATTTTCATCATCAACACTACGGCCTTTGGCCAAGCTCCTAATAAACTATGAACAATGAGGTTTAAAATAACAATATGCCCACCTAATATTATGGCTGAAAAGTGGTTCGGTGAAAACTGGTCCGATTATGTCAAGAACATCGATGATTCTACCATAGAGGAAGCGAAAAAAAGCCTTTTGCGCTATCTTCCTTCCGAAGACTGGCAGAATAAGGTTTTCGTTGACATTGGCTGCGGTTCTGGCATATTTTCCCTTGCTGCGCTCAAGTTGGGGGCGTCGCTTGTAATTTCCATAGATTTGGACGACAAAAGCATAAACGCAACTAATTTTGTCAGGAGCAAATATGGAAAGGATTATGGGGATGACAGCTGGGAAGTAAGGCAGGGGAGCATTCTTGATGAAGCATTGGTTAATGAAATTCAAGGGGTAGGCGACATCGTTTATGCTTGGGGTTCGCTTCACCACACCGGAAATATGAAGCTTGCCATAAAGAATGCATGCAGGATAGTAAAGCCGAACGATGGGTTCCTGATTCTTGCTATTTATAATCACGCAATATCTTCTGAACGATGGCTGGGGATAAAGAAAACGTTTGCAGGGCTTCCGAATTTGTTGAAGACGCCGGTTGAACTTGCCTATGCATCTGCGGTAACTCTTGGATATGTCGCTTATAGGAGGACGCTGAACTTGAAAAAGGACCGCGGGATGGACGTATTCCACGATGCCATAGACTGGATGAGGGGCTATCCTTACGAATATGCATGCGTGGATGAAATAGAAGAATTCGTGGAAAAAGAAAAGTTCGAAATAATCAGCACCCCTACCGAATTGCCATGCGAACGCGGGAAAGAGGCGAATCTTCTCCAAGTATTCCGGGCAAAGAATGTCGGGTGCAATGAATTTGTTTTCGGACGGGATTAGCGCGATAGTTTGTGCTGAGCTTAGGAACGTGGTTTAATTATGTGCGGGATAACCGGGATTTTCGGAATTTCTGACAAGAAGCTTGTCAAGCGCATGGCAGCCAGCATTACCCATCGCGGTCCTGATAGCGAAGGATACTACGTGGACGAAAACGTATCGCTTGGAATGCGCAGGCTTAGCATAATTGACCTGAAAACTGGCGACCAGCCTGTTTACGATGAGAAAAAAAACCTAATTATTTTTTTCAATGGGGAGATTTACAATTATCGTGAGCTTCGTGCTGAGCTCAAGAAAAAAGGGCATAAATTCTATACTGAAGGGGACACAGAAGCAATACTTCATGCGTATATGGAATATGGCGTTGAAGGAATTGGAAAGCTTAACGGGATGTTTGCATTTGCTATTTATGACCAAAGCAAAAAGAAGCTTATTCTTGCAAGGGACAGGGCAGGAATAAAGCCGCTTTATTATTGTGTTGTTGGCGATTCGGGCAATGGCGGCAAACCAAACGATGGCGCAAAACTTGTTTTCGGCTCGGAAATAAAGGCAATTCTCGAGTACGATGGAATTGAGCGGAAGCTGGACAAGGAAGCGCTTTCTTCCTATTTGACCTATGGTACAGTACTTGGGGACAAGACGCTGTTTGAA
>JBAYGV010000123.1:0-3907 GCA_041666445.1 Candidatus Micrarchaeia archaeon
CCCGAACATTATTTCGTCCGTAGTCCAAACGGGCATATTCCGAAACAACGCATTTTGTACTGTTTCAAGAACACAGCCAACTCGATTAAAACCGCCAATAATCGGAAGGTTTATGCCAAGACGTTCAATCAAACCTACAAATTCTTGGGAAGAAAACGCATTGGGATGCTTTTTGCTGACAATGATGGCATTTTCGCCAGCCAAATCGGCTAACCTCTGAATTGGAATCAAACCAACTCCTTCAAATACTACGAATATAATTGGAATATGGTTTTCAGCAGCAAAGGATATTAACCTGCCAATCCTTTCAAATCCGATATGCAACTGGCTCTGAGTTGAATGAGGGTAGGTCAGAACATCCACGACATCTTTTAACATGTCAACGATCACTAACCCGAATTTCTTTGGTGCTTGCGCTTGCCGGACGGCTGAAGAATGAGCTAAAGCTAATGCCATGTAATTTAATCTGTCGGATAAGTTATTTAAAGTAATAGTATGTGGTTTGATGTGCATTTGAATTGGTTGCTCTATCCAATTAATCGCATCTACCCGACTTCGTTCTTGTCCCCATAGTGGTTATGGGAAAGGATTTTCGAGCGGATTAACGAAACTGCTTCCTTACATCCGGCAATGGTTACTCCTTTGTTTATCAGCTTGTCATGGATGGCAATTCCGCCAGCTTCATTTACAATTAGCTCTCCTGCTGCATAATCCCATTCTTTCAGTTCCAAACCAATATAGGCATCAGCCCGGTTAGAAGCAGCATAACAAAGTTCAAGGGCAGCGCTCCCGAGCTTGAGAACCCGAGCGGTTTGGTAGAAAAATGAATCGAAAACAATCCGTTCGGCTTCCTCATGCTTTGAAATGTCCCGATAGCAATAGGCGAGGAACCATTTCTCGAGCGGTTTTGGCTTTTGCTTTATTTCGAGCTTTTTTCCATTAAGGAATGCGCCCTTTCCTTTTTCTGCGTAGAACATTTCATCGGTCAGGGGATTGTAAACGACGCCAATAATCACTTCGTCCTTGTCTTTGCTCTTGTGTTTGAGTGCGATAGAAACCGAAAAATACGGGATTTTATATACGAAATTTGTTGTTCCATCGAGCGGGTCAACTACCCAAACGTATTCCGCGTTGGGCTTGTCGCTTCCGGATTCTTCTCCTAGAAACCCATGGGTTGGAAACTCCTTTGCTACTGCATCTTTAATCGTTTTTTCCGATGCCTTGTCAATTTGGGTTACGTAGTCCATCTCTGCCTTCTTTTCGACCGTAAGCTCGGAATAGTAGCCTTCCTTGACAATTTTTCCAGCAGTTAGGGCAATAGATTTTGCAAATGTTAGGAACTCCAAGAAAAACACCCAGTTAATTGAAGATATTAACAACGCGAACGGATTTATTGATTTGTTTTGCGCAATTTATCTTGGAGTTGCAACTATCCCGCACTTTTCGAATTGGTTTGCATAAAGCGCGCAATCAAGTTCCATTTCTCTATGTTTGCGGAGTTCTTTCATAAAAGAAGGCGGTTGGTCAGTAATGATTATTGGAATGCCCAGCGCTCTGAAAAATCCGCCAAGATGCGAAAACCTTCCGGCTCGACTTGCTCGAGAATCGATTACTATTACTGCGCCGGCATTTACAATGCTGAATTGATTGTAGAGCATATCCAAGAGTACCCCCGCAGTATTCCCTTCGACAATTAAGAGATATCCGCGGTGGTTAGAATCATAATTTCTAAGCCTTGAAAATGATTGACCATATTTAGTAATAGTAAAATTTTGATATGCTACCTCATGAGTAAACGCACTGGCAATTCCGAATGCAAATGGACTTTGCAAATCTGTTTTCCAATGTGCTTTATTTGGCTTTTCTATATTAGGTGGAGAAAAAATGGCAGATTGGACAACTACGAAATTTGGCGACCCCCATTCGTCTTTAACAAGTTCTAAATATCTTGGACCAGTTAGCCTAGTTAGGCGATTTATTTTTTCAATTTCTGTTCTTCTTACCCTTGGATAGGGCGGATTGCCATTTATTTTACATACTCTTCTTCTAAGTGAGCGATGATTTAGATGCTGTTCAGTGCCATCTGGAAAAATCATCGATATATCTTCAGCAACAAATATACTTGAAAATATAGACAAAAGAGAACGTCCATTATAGGGACCAAGATACTCTAATCCATAAACTGGCGATAGGATACTGCGACGCGTTATATCGTGATCAAAAAATTGCTCTCCATAAACAGGCATTATTGAAACCCCCATATTTTCGGTTAGGCCAGCCAATGCGCGATATAATCTTGCCTTGTTGGTAGATTCAGCAGCTAATAGGTATGCAATTTCTTTTTCTATTTGCAGGACTAATTTTTCCATATTGCTTGCCCCTTCATCAAAAAAAATAGTATTGCTTCTCATAATGCCAGTTCCATCTTCAGATTCATCCGAACGGACAATTAAACGTGTTCTTGCTTCCTTGGGAAATTCCACAAGCGCCCTTGCAATCTCCCTCCGTTCGGATTCGGTAAATGGGGTTGCTTCAAGCTTTTTCTGCGCAACTCCTGAATCATCCCGGGAAGTTATATCGGATTCGAGCAAGCGCCTCTGTAAAAACTTAGGGGTCAATGCAATATTTATTGGGTAACCGAAACCTGCATTATGGATATTGTCTTTATCCCGCTGAAGGCCCAAAGTTTTCGGGCCTGGCTTACCTTGACCCACGGTAATCTCTATATCTCGGTTGCCGATTAATCTAATTAGGCCCATAACGATTACATTTAGTAGTTTGTGTTTATAAATGTTAAATAAGTTAAATTTTGCACTTGCACCTTTTTCTTTTCAAAATAGAACGTTGCGAACTAGGAGAATCAACAAAAACATTCTGCACCCGAACGCCCCGCGCAAACTTCTTATCGAGCGGGCTGTGGTGGTGATAATTCCGTTCCGCCATCTCCCTAACCAGTTTTTCGTGCCGAACATAAAGCGCAGCGAGCTTTCCTTTCCACCTTAACGTTTCCGGATGCTTAGAATAGCCCATTTTTCCATTGACAAGAATAGACCAGATTGCATGAAGCTCCCGATGCTCTCCAAGAAGATGGTTGCGGCATAGTTTTGAAGGAGAGATATCCCAGATTCGCAAATACTCACCAGGATTTCGGTTTGTTACTTAAATTCCCCTTTTAGCCATCCTTTGCTCTTCTGCCATAGAAGTAATATCCAATCCTTTCATTGCATCCCCAATGCCTTCTGAAGCTTTTGCAACTGCCAACGGATCTTCGAAATGAGCCACTGCATCAACTATTGCCTTTGCCCGTTTAGCTGGGTCTGAGGATTTGAATATGCCTGAACCGACGAATACACCGTCAACGCCCAATTGCATGCATAGGGAAGCGTCTGCCGGGGTCGCAATTCCACCTGCTGCGAAATTAACTACTGGCAGCTTTCCAAGCTCGGCTACGGTTGCAACAAGCTCGGATGGAACGCGATATTCCTTTGCTTTGCTATCGAAAACTGCCTTGCTTCCCTTAACTTTTGCTAAGGATTCGATTTCGGAATTAACCGCTCGGATGTGCTTGACTGCTTCAACAATGTTTCCTGTGCCTGCTTCGCCTTTTGTCCTAATCATTGCCGCGCCTTCAGCGATTCTTCGTAATGCTTCGCCAAGATTTCGGCAACCGCAAACAAACGGAACTTTGAACTTTAATTTGTCAACATGGAATTGTTCGTCTGCTGGAGTGAGAACTTCGCTTTCATCGATGTAATCTATTCCGATTGCTTCGAGAACTTGGGCTTCTGCAAAATGGCCAATCCTGCACTTTGCCATTACTGGAATGGTTACTGCGGCTTTAATCTCCTTAATCATTTTTGGGTCACTCATCCTTGCAACTCCGCCTTGAGAACGGATGTCGGCAGGA
>JBAYGV010000124.1:0-3894 GCA_041666445.1 Candidatus Micrarchaeia archaeon
CTCGGGAGGATTTGGCATACTCTTTGTTCGAAACTTCATTTGCAATGCTCTGCGAAGCTACGGAAAGGGCGCTATTCCTTACTAAAAGGAAGAAGCTCGTAGTTTGCGGCGGGGTTGCACAAAACACAAGATTGCAGGAAATGCTAAAGGTCATGTGCAAAGAGGATGGGATTGAATTCGGAGTTGCCCCGAACGAATTCAACCGGGACAATGGCGCAATGATTGCCTACGCTGGAGAAGTTTTATATAAAAAGAATAAAAAAGCGGCTAAGCCAGTGCTTTACTGGAAGCCAAACCAGAATTACAGGATTGAAGCAGTCTAGGCTGGAATTTCAAAACCGCAAAGTGAAGTAATTTTTGCTGGCTGTTCATACGGCATTATTTCAATACCTTCCAATCCAGTAGCAGATATAATTTCTTTGCAGAAGCTGTGCATCTCATGTTTTTTATCTGTTTTTGAACTATTGTATGCTTCGGCAAATGCTATCGCAAGTTTTCTGATTTCAGAATTAATTAAACTAATCCTTTTTTCTTCATGGCCTGCGAAACGAAGGATGGCCAAACCCATTGCGTACGCCCTATAATCCCCAGTTTGTTCCCCTATTCTTCCTAAAAGTCCTCCAAATTCCAGCAAAAATAATATTTCTTTTTGGCCATAGCCAGTTTCAAATTCATAATCACGAAATTCGATTAATTTAGAGATTACTAAATGAAGCTTGTCAATTATTTCGGTGGTGGTTGAACGTTCAAGCGGTAGGTTTCTTGCAACCTGCATTATCCTTAGGATGGAACCTATGGTTTCACCTTCCCCGTAATTTGGTTGCCCATTCCATCTCCAATTCTTAACGCAGGTATCCAATGCAGTGCATCCCGCAACGATGGCAAGGTTCTTTTCGTGTTGTGCCTCGACTTTTCTATTTGCGTGCTCGTATGCTGCGGCAATGCGCAAACGCGCCGACATTTGGGATTCAAGATGATAAACGTCTGTTTTTCCCATAAATTTAATTCTTTCTCTCTGTAATTTGATATACCCTTCTGGCTGGGGGTTATCGGCTTTAAACGCCGCTTTTTTAGCAAAGCAAATATTCCAAACATAGCGGGGGTTGTAATATACTGGTCTCATGTAAATCATCTGAAATTATTGGGTGATTGGATAACCATAAACATTGGCAATCAATCCTGCCCTAGTTCTTTCAACTTTGTTCTTCAATTGTTCTTCCGGTCGATTATGATATACCACAACGCTGGCAGCTAGCAATTCAATAAATCTTCCTTTCCTTTCGTCAGTTGCTGAATTAAATTCCATTCCAAATATCTGCGCCAATTCAGTTACCCTGTCACCTGCTGGTGCAAATCCAGGTATTGTTCCACTAATTGCAGCGTGCGATTTAGCTTCATAGTTTACCCATGCCAAGAACCTCCCATATAAAAGAGCGGAGGTAATTGCATCCGAAGAGTTTTCGTTGGATAGCACGAGTTTTTGTACCTCTTTTACGAATTTGGATAATATCCCATATATTTCTACCCATTCTTGAATCTTCATGGGGCTATATAATGAATTAAGCGCCTGGTCGGTTTTTATTGAAAAATGCAGCATAATTTGCTTGGATGCGGCAAGCAGGTTTTTTGCAATTTCCTCTGCTTCTGCTGGGTGCGCAGCTTTAACTCCTTCCAATGCTTGGGTTAATTTTGTTAAATATCTCTCGGTGCTGCAATTATTATATGCAGTGCAACAGGAATATTTGCTATTTCGTTGAGCATGTTCGGCTATTGCACGGCTTAGGTGAACTGCTGCCTTGGTTGTTAACTCCTGAGGCGCGCAATCTCCAACAACTGTCAGTTCGGCTTGTCTCAATAGGGCCAATGCAGTTTTATAATTTGATTTTTCGTCAGTTTTTCCTTCAAAATGGTCTGCCCTAGCTTTCCATAACTCAAAATAAACCCTATCTCTAACGCTCCTATTTCTAAAAGGATGCAGATAATTTCCGGCAAATTTTGCAAGATAACCGGGATTACGATAAATCGGTTTTCCCTTATACGCCAAATCAGATTTTGCATGCATCTGTGTCATGCTGATTATTTATGTGGTGTAATGTATATAAATCTATTAGATTACGCGGTAAGGATAGCGCTTATTCTTGTATATCGCCCAATCTCTTCTGCATCTGAAATTTTATAATTTCCAGCTCTTCCCAGTTCTTTGAATTCCACGTATTCCAGCCCATTCTTGAAAAAATCATTCATTGCCCAGGCAATTTTTTTCTTTTCTGGAACTTCGGCACCGTTGAATCTTTCTATTACTGCGCCGACAATCGCTTCATTCATTTTTCCAGTTGTGTCTCTTAAAAATGAGATAAGCGCTACCAATGCTATGACATTGCCATGCCCATTTTTGCATTTTAATAGCAAGAATTCTACATTTCTTTTCATTTGCTTAACTGCTTCGGATTCCCAACCGGAAACTAATTCCTTTTTTGGATTAATTTTCACCATTTTGTTGTACGCAGTAATTACTACCGTTGCTAATTTTTCGGCACCACTATCATTTAGGTCTATCTCAGAAAAAAGATTTGCCAATTCAGAAAGATTATGCGCAAGCTGTTCCCAGGTCGGTTCGCCCTTAGGCTTGCAGTCGTTTTCAACTGCCTTGATTACTGCAAGGACATAAAGACTACGGAGTTCCTCTGTTTTTTCATATTGTTTTGCCTTTGCGCAAAGAGTTATTAGTTTTTTATATTCGCTTGCTTCAGCATACCCGGATTCAATTCTTCGTTTTGCTAATGTTACGTAGCTATCTATCTCCGGATCGGCGTTTTTGAACGCTTTTCTTCGTGCCAAAGCATATTGGATTGCAAATGCCGGGTTAAGGAAAGTTGGTTCTGGGAGTTTTTTTGTTTTGTTCATGCTTTCATTGTGTTTAGAAGTATATAAAAACGTATGTATATTGGTTATTCGCTCCGAGTCAATCTTAAGTGAACCAGATTTTGTTCTGTTTCTATTCTCGGGATTGCATAATTATCGATTTTTGTTATCTGCGCCCCATCAAAACTTACGGCTAATCCGAAGTCTCTTAACGCGCTGGCAATCAATGGTTTTTCATCAGATTGCGCACGGTTATGCCTGAGCCCTAGCTCAAGAGCGCATCTTCTTGCTTCATTGTCACATTCAGAGCCCTCCCGCTTGGACAATCTGAACCCTAGCGCATTAATTGCAATCGCACCAACTTGAAATTCCAGAGTCTGGCTGCTTAAATTTCTTTCGGCCATCTTGTAAATTTTCGCAACTCGGGTTATCATTTCCAATGCCCAGTCTAATCTGCCTATTGAAAGCAAATGTTCGGCTTCACCCATGCACCTGCGGGTTAACTTGCCTAGGATTAAAGATATTCCTTCTGCAGTTTTTTGGTCAACCGTTGAGCTAGGCAGCAGGATTTCGGCCTTTTTTATTTCTAAAACCAGTTTTTCGCCAACCACGCAATCCTTGTTAAGCCCATAAAGGATATCCCGTGCGGCTTTTGCCCGTTCTAATTCTTTCTCGCTAGTTTTTCCCATTCTTTCATGCGCATTTGCAATTCTAATATGTGCGTTTGAAGAAGCAAAATAATTAGGGTACTTCTTTCCAGAAACATGTTCTGCTCTCGCTTCCTGCAATGCAATATACCTATCTGCTTCGGGGGGTGTTTTTTTGAAAGCTTTTCTATGGTCAACTGCCCATCTTACCATAAACGCAGGATTCCAAATGCTGGGCAGTCCATTATATTTCAGTGTATCCCCCGATTTAGTGTAAGCGTGTCTCATGGTGTTAATTAGTATGCCGTAAAATATATAAAATACGCTATACTAATTCTTCTAATTTCTTTCCGATTAATAATGCCTTTTTCCACGACAGGGAGAA
>JBAYGV010000125.1:0-3892 GCA_041666445.1 Candidatus Micrarchaeia archaeon
CAGTGCAAAAATCCTGGGCAAAACACGTTTATTGGCTTTACAACATCGTTCTTTCTGAGAAAACCGGGGTTACTGCAGCTGAACTGATGGATTCACTTTCAAAAAAAGGAATTGAAACAAGGCCATTTTTCTACCCTCTGCACGTTATGCCGCCATACAAACTTGATGGAAATTTCCCTTCGAGCGCACGCCTTTCAAAATACGGGGTAAGCTTGCCGTCATATGCAGGCATGAAAGAGGATGATGTAAAGTATGTTTGCGATTCCATTCGCGAGATTATGGCAAAATAGGCAAATTGCGGCATCTTTTTACTCCTTTTGTTTTAAAACTTAATTATTGATTATATTTATACGAACCATTAATTTTTCATCTTAGGTGCAGATATGAAAATTTGCGTTATTGGAACAGGCTATGTAGGGCTTATTACAGGATGCGGGTTTGCCAAGCTTGGCCATGACGTAGCCTGCATTGACATAGACAAATCCAAGGTGGATATGATAAACAAGGGCATACCGCCAATCTATGAAGCAGGGCTTGCAGCATTGCTTTCAAAGGTTGCTGGAAAAAACTTGAATGCGGCCACGGACTTGCAGTCTGCGGTGCGCAATTCAGAATTTGTATTTATAACGGTCGGCACGCCATCTGGAAAAGACGGCTCAATAGACCTTTCCTATGTGAAAGCGGCATTTGCTGAAGCGCTCAATGCCATAGGAAGCGGGAATGACGGCAGGCAATCAAAAATATTCGTTGTGAAAAGCACGGTAGTCCCGGGAACGACCGATTCTCTTGCAAAATTCGGAGAGGAAAAAACCGGGAAGAGAGCAGGGGTAGATTATGGCCTGTGCATGAACCCAGAATTCCTGCGGGAAGGAAAGGCATTGGATGATTTTTTTGAGCCGGACAGGGTAGTAATCGGGACTGAAGAGAATTCTACAATGGAACGGATGCTCCAGCTTTATTCCGGATTCAAATGCCCGATAATTAAAACAAACAGGAAAACTGCGGAAATGATAAAATATGCAAGCAATTCATTCCTTGCTGTGAAAGTCTCGTTCATGAACGAAGTCGGGAACATCTGCAAAAAAAGCGGGATGGATATTTACACTGTGCTAGAAGGGATGAAACACGATTCCAGAATTGGCGGGATATTCATGAATGCTGGTGCTGGCTTCGGCGGCTCTTGCTTCCCGAAAGACGTTTCCGCCCTTGCAAATTATGCAAAATCTTCAGGTTATGAGCCGATGATGCTCAACGCAGCCTTGGAAACAAACAAAAAGCAGCCATTGAAAATGGTTGAAATTGCAAAGAAGAAATATGGCTCGCTTTCCGGGAAGAAGGCAGCAGTCCTTGGAATTGCATTCAAGCCGGATACGGATGATATACGGGAAGCGCCTGCTCTTGCAGTCATTAACGCCCTGATTGAGGAAGGTGCAAAAATTACAGTTTACGACCCGAAAGCAATGGAAAATGCGAAAAAGATTTTCGGGGAATCGGTTTCATATGCAGATTCCGCGGAGAATGCGCTCTCTGGCTCGGAGATATGCTTCATACTTACTGATTGGAAAGAATTCAAGGACCCCTCGCTTTATGGAAAAGTTTTTGTAATTGACGGGAGAAATGTAATTCGCAGGAAGGAAAATTACGAAGGAATTTGCTGGTGATAAAACAATATGGACCGGATTTCTGTTTTAAAACATCTGCCAAAAATTTCTCCAGACTGGCATAGGATAGTTTTTGATTTTTTATATTATTCGTTGGACAAAAAAACCCGCAAAAGCTGCATCCGCCTGTTTAGCGGCAAAAAAATTTATATATCCACTCCAAGCCCGGAAAAAGGGCTACTTTGCCAGATATTCGGCCTTGAAGTTTATGACCCATACGGGGTAATTAAGCCCGGCAACACGGTAATTGACATCGGAGCGAATGTTGGGGTTTTTTCAGTATATGCTCTGGGAAAAGGCGCAAAAGTAATATCCTATGAGCCAAGCTCTGAAAATTTTTCCCGCCTGCAGGAGAATAGGGACATTAATGGACAAAATGGGTTTACTATATGGAAAAAGGGAGTGTGGAACAAGAATGGGAATATCGATTTTTACCTTACTGACAACCCTGCAAACAATCATTTTGTGAATTCATACGAAAAGGCAAAAACAAGCAAGTGTGAGACCGCACAGGTAATAACCTTCGAATCTGTGCTAAAGGAGAACAGCCTGGATTCAGTAGATTTTGTAAAAATTGACGTGGAAGGATGCGAACTGGACATTATGGCGTCCATGGACAAGGATTTGATTCGCAAGGTAAAACATTGGGGAATTGAATGCGAAAACCAAGAAGTAGTTGGAAAAATAAAACCAATACTTGAAGCTGCAAACTATTCGTTCTCTCCAACAATTTCCAAATGGTACGCCCATATATTATATGCAACGCGCATAGATTGATTTAATATGATTCGTTGGTGATGATTTAACATGGCAAAGTATCTTGTAACTGGAGGTGCGGGTTTCATTGGCTCGCATATTGTTGAAGCGCTACTTTCCCGCGGGGATTCCGTAACCGCAATTGATAATTTTGATGCTTACTACGACGTATCGCTGAAACGGGAGAATATTGCAAATGCTGGCAAGAATAAGAATTTTAGGCTAGTCGAAGGCGATATCCGAGACCAGAAAAAGATTTCGGACGCAATGAATGGCGTTGATGTTGTAATTCACGAAGCTGCCCAGCCAGGAGTTTCAATTTCTGTGAAAGACCCGCTCAAGACAGTGGACATGAACGTGGTAGGGACTACGAGCGTGCTTGATGCTGCACGCAAAGCAGGAGTTAAAAAAATAGTTTTTGCTTCATCTTCTTCAGTCTATGGAAAAGTCGAATATCTTCCATTTGACGAGAAACACCCAATTAATCCCATCTCTCCATATGGTGTAAGCAAAATGGCATGCGAACACCTTTGCAGGGTTTTCTCCGAGCTTTATGGGATTGCAATCCCGCAGCTTAGGTATTTTACTGTTTACGGGCCCCGCATGCGGCCGGATTTGGCGATTAACATATTCACAAGGAAAGCGCTCAAGAACGAGGAAATTGTTGTTTATGGGAATGGAACCAAAAGCCGCTCGTTTACCTATGTTTCTGACGTGGTGGACGCAACGTTGCTTGCTGCCGAGAAAGGAAAAACCGGGCCTTATAATATTGGGGGGGAACACCGGGTTACTATGAACGAACTGCTTGGAAAAATAATGAAGATTTCAAAATCCAAATCGAAAATAGCCCATAAAGAAGACGTAAAGGGGGACGTTGAGCACACGATGGCAAAGAACGACAAGGCAAAAGCCGAATTTGGATGGAAGCCGAAGGTTGGAATTGACGAAGGGCTCGAGAAATACGTGGAATGGGTAAAAGAAAGGCCCGGCAAATAGATGTTCTGCAGGTAATTCCCTTGAAGATAATAAACACGCTTTTTTCTCATAATGTTTACGATGGAATACACTCGGTTTTCAGGAAAGTAGCTTCCAAAATTGGGGCAGAATATTTTGCTTGCGATGATGTTCCTCAAAAAACAATAAATGCTGGAAGGACAGCATACGTTGCAAGCTTCAAATACCAATCCGGCGGAAAAATGATTTCTGCTGCGGACGGGGACGTGTTTGTAACGCGAACGTTCATGCGGACAATCGAACCTTTTTCCCACTCATTAAAGCGTTCAAAAGTTTTTATTGTTGAAGAGACCTGCAACTTCGGAGCTGCCAAGAAAGCGATTTACAAGCTGGCTGGAGCAACGTTCTTCAGGAACACAACGTTTGTTGTCCAGCTTCCGCGCGTGGAACGCTACCTTCAGTCAATAGGGATGAAAACACTTTACTTGCCCTGCTTCATGAAGCCAGATTTCGGAACAAAA
>JBAYGV010000126.1:0-3862 GCA_041666445.1 Candidatus Micrarchaeia archaeon
CCAATATTTTCTAGTATTCTTCTGTATTTGGGTTCTAGAATATAATCTGCGCTGAATTTTATTTCGGCTATCCCCGACTGCATTGCATAGGCCACGACTTCAGAGATAAGCATTTTAGCTATCCCTTGCCTTCTGCTTTCGGGGGCAACAGCAAGAAAATTTCCTTGGAGATAGGGCAAACCTGAGAAAAAATGGGTTTTGATAGAAAAATTCATGCAGCCGATTGGAATTCCTGACGAATCCTTATGAATAAGAGTTTCTGTGTGATCCTTGCCAAGCATTCTTTTTTTCAGCCAAAATAAAAGCCCGAGAGAATCGGAGTAGAACGAAGTGGAAATTATTCTTTCAACTGCACGGGTATCTGCTTCGGTTAATGGGAATTTCGGCTTGAAATCATTGCGGGCCGTAGCACGTCTGCGAACCAATAGGATAGAATCACCAGTGAAAAGAATTGCTCAGACGCTGTTAGCCTCCTCATCGGGTTGCCCCTAGGCGGTTGTTCATGTCATCATAGCATTAGAAGTATGGATGCTGGAATATTAAAAGGAACTGGGAGGTCAATGGCCGAAGGTAGTTACTCTTCTGCGCGCACCGAAACGGTCGTTTTTTGGACCGCCAAGAGAACGCAGCAGCTCTCTGATTTGAGGCTCCAACTCCGGACCGTTTTGCAGAGGCGAGCCAAGTCGAACCGTTGATTTTACATCTGCCCTAAGCGTCAGTTCGCTAGTTGCCGAAATTACGAATCTTCTCGAATTCCTAAGCAAACTGGATACGGCCATATTCCAAAAAGGATGCCCATCACTAACTGCACGAATTCCTTCGGTGTTAATTAGCAAATAGAGCTTAGCCGTGCCTCGTTCTATTGAACTGTATTCCGTTACAAGAACTACTGGCGGGGAAATTTTAATTTTTCTTCCGTGCTCTAATTGAACGGTTTGCGCATCTGGCCTAACTAATCCATTGGAAAACGATTTTACCTTGCCAGTAGCTAAATCCACTGCGCCAGACCATTGCCTTGCAACGTGGAAATCAGAGAAAAACAAACGCTCGATTTGATAGATAGTTTCCGCATCGGACAGGTTTCCGTCCATTATGAGTATTTCTCTTGAATGCTGGAATGGCTTGCCCGTGCCATTTAACGAAAGGGAAACCAATGGAAAACCAATAGTTGAAATTTCAAGAGTCCTAACATCGGCCTTAGGAACCACTTTTTCAATAAGATCGGACATTTTTGCAGAAAGGACAGATTCGCTATCCCATTTATGTGATATTTGCCTTATGAAAAAATCAGTGAAAATAAGGGATATTTTTTCTATTGGATGCGGGTAAACCTTGCTATTAGCTGCAGTTACCATGAGCAAAAGTTGGTCGTCTGGAACAATAGTTGCTTTTTGAAAAAAACGTGCCTCGGATTTTTGGGAAAAAAATAACGAATTGCCGTACTGTTCAGCCAATCGGATATTGAAGTGCATTGCAGATAGCCAACCAGTTATTTCGCTAACCAATGCTTTTTGAGATTCCGGATTCCAATTTGCTGGCACAGGAAGTTCGAATAGGATTTGATTTGAATTTGCTGAGTTCATTTCATAACACCTTTTTGGAATTATTTATTATGAATATATTTAACCCGGCAGTTTCCTTTTTGGCTGATTCGGATGATACTGCGGAGGCCGACGATTTATCCACCTCTCGCGGGCCTGTTCTTCCGCTGCCCGATGGGTTAAGTCTGCCAAAGAAGAACCTGCGGGTGGTTTCACTGTTTGCTGCGGCGCTTGTGCAACATATTGTGCAACCATTGCTTCCATTCTCCTTTGAAGTGCCGCTTCCCTAGTAAATTTTTCCGTAACGCTTCTTAGGAACGAATCGAAAAATGTAAATCTGATATTAGTTTCGGATTCTCTAATTACAAGAAAATCAGCTGCCATATCGCGGGTTATGCGTCTTGTTGAGCCTGTGCCAGACATAATCAGATTATTATGGAACATTGATTCAATCCACGCTTTTGAACCGAGCACAAGATTGGTAAGCGAATTTGCAGTCCAGTTCGCAGGTTTTGGAACTGAAACGGAAATCCTGTCGGGGCCGAATGCGGCCGCATAATCAGTTAAAAAGTTCCTCAAACGTTTCTCAACATCGCCAAGCCAATCATGGACATCCGCACAGGTAGTAGAGCAAATTACTGTTGCTTGCGGATACTTTTGACGAGCGTAAGAATCGAATTCTAGTTCAAATGCAGCATGTTCAACAGCATATGCTGCCTCGGATCCGGAAGTAATAGAAACTCCTTGAATATTCCACCACTTTGTTTCTTCATCATAATTGAACGTGCAACCCGAGCAGCCAGATTCCGTTGCAAATGCTTCAAGTGCTTTTCTTTGCAATTCTCTATCGGAATGTAGTTTTGAATCTCTTGGCAGCCAAAAAATAGCTACACGAGTTTTGGGTTCGTTTGGATCTTCAACTTGTTCGGGTTCGCCAACTGAACTACTGCAAGCTCTACCAATAGAACCTGGAGGAAGGCCCAACGCTTGCTCGAAAAAACCAGTTAGCAAATCTCTAGTGGCATCCGGTTCACTGCCGTGCAATGAATCAACCATGACCGTGCCAATTAGCCCTTCGAGTTTTTCTGCCAATGAGCGCTTGTTTCTTCGTTCTCTAGGAATGGATGCTACAAGCGCTGGAACGAACGCGACCGAAGCGACTGGAAAACCCGTGCCTTTTGAAAACGATGCAAATGCCGCGGGTGATTCTTCGCTTGCTCCGCCAATTTTCCCATGAACCTGCCAGTTATGGCTTGTTAAACGGGAATCGTCTTCGACAAATCTCGGTTCGTTAATGCCAAACTCCTGGGCAAATGCGCGCACATATGACTCTTGCTGTGCGTGAGTAAACGCAGATGGCAATTGAATAGAAAGTACTGGAACATCTTCCATAAATATCACATGAATAAATTAGCAAGTTTCCAATGTGTTGCGAAACGTATAAAAAACAGTAGTTATCAGTTATGGTAAACCTGCTTATTTTTAAATGGTTATAACTATGGTATAATTATGAAAGTATTGTTAATCAACAATCTTACTTTATGTGGGCACGGAAGGCTTGGAATACCAACCTCGCTAGTCCATCTTGGTTCTATGCTTAGAAAACAACCTGGAGTCGGATTAGAAGGCTTGCGCGATGTAGAAGTAGCAATTGCCACGGTAGATGAAAGACGGCCTGGAATGCAAACGGTCGATACACTCCGTAAACATTCCCCAGATGTAGTTGGAATTGGAGTTTATGAACAAAACGTAGGTTCCGTGGGATTAATATTAGAACGAGTACGGGCAATTGGCCCAAAAATATGCACGATCGTTGGCGGACCGTTCGCAACTATTATGCCAAAAACAACATTGGCAAAAACAGGTGCGGACGTTTTATGCAGAGGAGAAGCAGATTTTACGTTTAGAAAAGTAATAGAGCGAATGGCACGCAGAGAGGATGCGCTGGGAATAGAAGGCGTAATGACAAGGGATAGGAATGGAACAATTCATGAACACGCAAAAAGTGGTGAAACACCGATATTAAGTTTGGCAGAGATGACTGCAATTGAACCAAACCGAGAATTGATTTTAGAAACAATACAAACAGGAGAATATGGTTACTTGCCAGTACTGACTGCAAGAGGTTGCCCGTTCAATTCTTGTTCTTTCTGCAAAGAAGGCTCGAATTGGAGAAGATTGGATAGTGATAATACGAAAAGAAGAATAAGAAATATGATGGATGCCAACACATGTTTAACGATAGGAATTGACGATTCAAGTTTTGGAGGACCAGCAGGAAAGCTCAAAGAATTGCTAGCTGCAATGCACGGATCATTTGA
>JBAYGV010000127.1:0-3846 GCA_041666445.1 Candidatus Micrarchaeia archaeon
ACGCTTGAAAAGATACGGCTTGGCAAGAGCAGATGCTGAACGTTCCCAGTTGGGCGTGTCATCGTCCAAATCCATGGGAGAAGAAGAGGATTGGGAAAGATTTTGGCTGGAAAAAAATGGGCCGCTTCTAAGGTTAGGAAGAAATTGGTTCAATCGGCTTCTCATTTGGCCAATAATACTTGGAAACTTAAGCAGGGGCGGAACCGTATTGGAGTTAGGTTGCGGTTGCGCTTCAATCTATCCGTTTTTGAAGGATTACGCCGGGCAATATGTCGGGATAGATACTTCTAGAATTGCAGTCGCAGCTGCCAGAAAAGAGCTGGCTAAGCATGGTAAGGGAAATTGTGGAATATTGCTTGAAGATTTGGCTACATTCAGAACTGAGGCAAAATTTGACCTAGTTTTTTCCCAAGGGGTAATAGAACATTTTGATGATTATTGTTGGGTAGCTAGAAAACACCAAGAATTTGTAAAAAACGGCGGAAAAGCTGTGGTATTTTTCCCAGTAAAAAAAGGCCCGTTTGAATGGTGGTATGCGCTATCCATGGCTGTGCCGGCATTGAATGCTACCTGGCCATGGGGCGAGCAGGGTTTTGTGGATTACGAAAAGGATTTGAGAAACGGTCTAATTGACCTAACGCATACCTATTCGGAACACTTTGGGATAGGGGTATTGGTAATTGAAAAAAATATGCTGCAATAATGTGTCGTTCATCGGAATGCTAAAGAATCGGGATCCCGTACGAGAATCTCATTGAATGGAGCCATTACCTACCTCAAGTGCAATTTTTTAGTTGGCGCCCTGCAGCCGCAGTTGAAGGTTTTCCTACAAGTCGTTTTTCATCGTCTGGCAATTGCCTGCTAAGAAATAGGGTCAAACCAGATTGCACAAGGGCGTTTACGCAGCACATTCTTGGCAATGCGGGGGTTCGTTTTTCTTCAGCCATGGAAATTATTAAGTAATATAATCCTTTTTTCAGCATATTGGAAAAAAGTGCCATGCCTGCATTTTTTATTTTTGCATTCAAATTCTCAATTCCATGGTTAGGGGGCAAAACTTCCACACTATCCAGAATGCGGACAAAATGCGAATAATCTGGGCTACTGTAGTACACCATATCCAACTCTCGTTGGAAAGAATCAGCAATTTTTGGCCTTACCAGCTCGGTTATCTCAGGCAAGTCACATTTATGCAGATCAGTTAATATATCAAGAGCATATTCGGTCATTTCTAGATATTTTTCAGCTGCTTGCAATTTTGTTTCTATGGGAGCGTCTTTAGCTTTAATCACTCGCAATAAATTTGGGTAGGGCAGGGCTACAATTGCGTTGTAAGCTGCGTTTCTTGTTTCAATTGGATATCTTTTATCTTCAGCAATGCCAACCAAATAACTTTCGTCTTTGCATACCAAAGATACAAGCTTTAGGCCAACTTCATTTCTTTTTGCTTCGTCCACGAGCTGGTTTTTTGCAATATCTCCTAATATGGGCAGATAAGAATGTTCGCAATAGCTGTCCAATTTACGCGGAACAGTTCTTAGCAGATTTGAAACAAATACTGAAAGTGCTTGCGATACCTCTCCCTGCAACGCCTGATTTTTCGTTCGTGCCAGTTCCATAATTCGTTTATAATCTGATTTTGGTTCAAAATATGTTTTCGAAGCATCCTGATAGGTGCGAAGTTCTGCGACTAATGCAATGTCCGTCTTTTTTCCGGATGCATGTTTTACTTCTGGCGGGGTGTTGATGTTCAGTTCCAGCTGGGCAAGGGAAAGCATATTTCCTCTTTCTGCGAGGTAATCTACTAGCCATAAACCTGCAGCTATTCTTAGGGATAATGGTACATTTGTGTTGCACACAATTTCGGATAACTTCTCTGGGTTTTTTTCCTTGCACTCATTGACTAAGCGTTTTGCAGCTGAAGCAATTCTTCTTGATGCGGCAGTTCTATTTGGGCCACTGAGTTTTTCATTGTGTTTAATATTTATGAGCTCCCACAAGCCAGCAGTTTTTAGGCGATTTCCTACGGCTTCATCAATGCTTCTCAAAAATGCCATTTTTGCGCTACCTGCTGTTACATCCCTGAAGTTTATGAGCAAATCATATCTTCCAGCAGTAGCAAGTTCCTGAGATATTTCTTCGGCATTTTGGCTTAGGAAGATGCACGCCCTGCTTTTCAATTCTGCAGGAACTTTATCTGAGATAAAACTCGCAATATCCGCGTATTTCTTATTAGCGGTATCAAATGATAATTTTAAATCTCCTGCTAATACTCGGATATCAATAAGGTAAGAGTCGTCTTCTGCAATCAATCCTAATTCATAGAGACTATGTTGGTTCAAGCCGATTAAGGCAATCGACGCGTCTCTTCTCAAGTCTTCATCAACATGCTTGCATTTAGCAACTTTGATTAGCCTTTCGGTCAGTGGGTCTGAGATAAAAGTTTCTGTTACAAATCGGATATATTCCATTGAAGCCGGTTCTATTTCCATAAGTTTCCTTGCCATGCTGTTCAGATTTGCGCGCGCGGTTTCCATTGTGTCCGGATTAATAGGCATATCCATTATCTGTGCCAAAAAGTCGAAATAGAATTTATCAGTCATGCGCCTTACTGCTGCGGTAGTTGCAATCGCCAGTATCTCTGGTTTCAGTTCTTGTTTCAGAATAATGATTAAATCGCCAACTTCACCAGAAGCGCTTGCCGAGAATATTGCGCGGGTAATTGCAGGTTCAATTGCTTCGCTTGCTGCATTTCTCAAGAATTCCGGATTTTTTTCATTGTCTGCTATGCGAATTAACCGCGCATAATCTCCTTCATCTGTAGAAAGTTTTATTGCAATGCGGGTTGCATGCTCTCTGACGGTTTGTCCGACTTCTGTGACCATTGCTACGTCTAAAAGAAGGGTAGAATGATCAGCATTGGAATCGATAAGGTTATTCGCAGCTTCATCTATGCCTGCCCTAAGCGATTCCCGCAATTCCGGAGTCATGTCTTCCAATTTTGAAGCCAATATTAATACGTCATAAAATCCTTTCCTAATCAATTCGGAAACATACGGCTTTCCAAGTTCTGCTTTGTTATCTACAGCTATTTCAGACAGGAATCTCAGCGGTTCTATTCTTTCTGCTGGAGAGACTATTCGAAGCCGATCTTCATTTTCTTTTTCAATATACTTTGAGATGGCTGCTGCCCTGACCGTCTTGTCATAGTGGTATTGTGCAACCGATCTCAGGTCATAGCTGCGCAGTTCGGTTAAGTTGTCAGCAGTAAGCCTGGTTGCACTAGGTATACTCATAGGGATTATTATGTGGCGAAGGGTTTTTAAAGTTATCAAAAAGGTTTAAATGTGAACTTGGTTATTAATTTTAAATAACTGCCCGTTCAGCCCATAAACTGAGGTTACGTTTATCAATACTAATCCGTTAATTTGACTAGATAAACTTCCCTATAAACCTTCCCGGATAGGAAAGCATAATCACAAACGCTTCCGGAATCGGAACAATTAGCGCTATCTCCCTTACGGTCGTTGTAAGTACCTTGTGCCACCATTTATTTCTCTTTCCTATCTGCTTCAGCAAATCCCTGAACGCTTCCTTTTCGCCAGCGCCCATTTTGCTGTCTGTTATTTTCTTGTGTTCCTTCCCATCCACCATTGTCAGCTCTTCCTGCTTTCCAATCTGCTTTTTCGCCTGCTCATACCATGGCGGCAAGGTGGATTTTCTTTTCCTTATAGCATTTACAAAATCAGTAGCTGTCACATGCCGTTGCTTTACGCCTTCCTTTGAAAGCTGTTCAGCTTCTTCCTTGCTCTTTCCCTGCGCGATAAGCTCCTTTGATTTCTTTTC